>JAJCYC010000128.1 GCA_029263115.1 Pseudonocardia sp.
GTCCCGGGCCTTGGAGAACCGCTTCCACAGCTGCTCGTCGGTCTTGCGGTCGATGCCCCGGATGGTCCGCCACTCCTCGAGGATCGCCTTGAAGCGGTCCCCGGCCTGCTTCCACTGGGTGGTCTCCTCGGCGATCTTCTCGGCCTCGGCGGCCAGCTCCTCCTTGCGCGCGACGGCCTGTCCCCGCGCGGCGTCCCGGGCCGCCCTGGCGCCGCTGACGGTCTGCTCCGCGCGCCGCACCAGGTCGTCCAGGTGCGCGGTGAGCCCGTCCACGTCGCCGACCACGGCCGCCTCACGCAGGCTGTCGCGCAGATGTTTGGCGCTGGTCAGCGAGTGCTTGGGGTCGCCGCCGCCGGTGGTCAACCGGGCGGCCAGCAACTCGGCCTCGGTGAGCAGGTCGTCGAAACGGCGGGCGAAGTGGGCCAACCCCTCCACCGGTTCCCCGGCGTGCCAGCTACCGACCTCCCGCTCGCCGTCGGGGGTCCGCAGGTAGACCGTGCCCTGCTCGTCCACCCGACCCCAGCGCTCCGGGTGCGCGCCGGCCGGCGACACCTGGTGCACGATCGCCGCCGAGGGCGGGGCCGGGTCGCCCGGCCGGGAGCCCGGCCGCGCGGGATGTGGGACGGGATGTGACTCGGGGTGGGCCGGCTCCGCGGTGGCGGTGTCCGCCGATGTCCCGGCTGCGGTATCGGAGTCGGCTTCGACGTGGGGGCCGGAGCCGGACGGGGGTGCGGTGGGTGGGGGACTGGGCCGGACCGACGGTGGGGCCGGCGGCGGGGTCGGGCGGGCGCCGGCACCGGGGGGCGGCGCGGGCCGGGCGGGCGGCGGAGTCGGGCGGACGCCGGGTGGGGCGGACGGGACGGGACCGGACCGCCTGGACGATCCGGCCCGCGGTGCGGGTGCGGGCGCCGGGTCGGTATTCGCAGGGCTGCTCTCCTCGCGCTCCCGACCCGAGGTCGTCGTCGTACCGGTCGTCTCCTGGTGTGCCACGGTCGGCCTCCTGTGTCCAGCCCGTCGCTAGCGACGGGCGCTCCGCTGGTCGGCGGAGCCGCGCGCTTCGGCCACCCCTTGCCCGGTGTGGCCCGCCCGCGATTCAAACAGCTCCCGCCCCGGCGCGGTACCGCGTGGACCGGGTGCGCGCAGCCAGCGGCTGTTATCCAGAGACGAGTAGCCGGTGATTAGGCTGTTCGGTTGTGGTCGAGATGGTGGCGGTGGTCCCCTCGCCGCCGCTGATGATCCCTCAGCTCGCGGCGGGCGGAGCCGAGGAGTCGGCCCCGCTGCGCCGGGCCTGCCTGGACGTGGCGGGGCGGCTGGCCACCGGCTGTGACCGCTGGGTCGTCCTGGGCGCGGACCCGGACGGCGCGGACCCGGACGGTGCGGACCCGGACGGGGGACATGTACTCGGCACGTTCCTCGGCTTCGGGGTGGACGTGCGGGTGTCCCTGGCGCCGGAGCCGGTCGGGCCGCCGCGCGCCGACCTGCCACTGGCGGTGCTGATCGCGGGATGGCTGCGCGGCCAGGTCGCGCCGCGGCTGCGCGCCGACGCCGAACTGGTCGCCCCCGACCTGCCCACCGCGCGGTGCCGAGCCCTCGGGGCCTCGCTCGCCGGGCGGGTCGGCCCCGGCACCGGGTTGCTGGTGGTCGGGGACGGCGCGGTCACGCACACCGAGAAGGCCCCCGGTCACCTCGACCCGAGGGCGGGACCGTTCGACCGGGCGGTCGCCTCGGCCCTGGCCGACGCCGACCCGGACGGCCTGCTGGATCTGGATGCCGGACTGGCCGCCGAGCTGGGTGCGATCGGCCGGGCGCCGTGGCAGGTGGCCGCCGGTGCGGCGGCCACCGCGCGTGGTGCCCGGTGGGACGGCGAGCTGGTCTACTCCGGCGCGCCCTACGGGGTCGGCTACCACGTGGCGCTGTGGCGGCGGGCGTGGTGACCCGGCCCCGACCGGTGGCGGTGCTGGGCCCGACCGCCACCGGCAAGTCCGACCTGGGCGTGGAGCTGGCCCGCCGGCTCGGGGGCGAGGTGCTCAACGCCGACGCGATGCAGCTCTACCGGGGCATGGACATCGGCACGGCGAAGCTCGCCCCCGCCGAGCGCCGGGGCGTGCCGCACCACCTGCTCGACGTGCTGGAGGTGACCGAGGCCGCATCGGTGGCCGCCTACCAGCGGGCGGCCCGGGCGCAGGTGCAGCGGCTGTTGGAGCGCGGGGTGGTGCCGGTGCTGGTCGGCGGCTCCGGGCTATACCTGCGCGCGGTGCTGGACGAGCTGACCTTCCCCGGCACCGACGCCGGTGTGCGGGCCCGGCTGGAGGCCGAGCTGGCCGAGGTGGGGCCGGCGGAGCTGCACCGCCGGCTGGCCGAGTTCGACCCGCCTGCGGCGGCCGCGGTGCTGGTCGGCAACGGCCGCCGGATCGTGCGCGCCCTGGAGGTCATCGAGATCACCGGGCGGCCGTTCACCGCCACCCTGCCGGTGCCGGGGCCAGCCCGCTGGGACGCGGTGCTGCTCGGTCTGGACCTGGACACCGCCGCGCTGGACGACCGGATCGAGGCCCGGGTGCGGCGGATGTTCGACGACGGGCTGGTGGACGAGGTGCGCGGGCTGCTCGGCGCAGGCCTGCGCGAGGGCCCCACGGCGTCCCGGGCGGTTGGCTACCAGCAGGTGGTGGCCGCGCTCGACGGGCGGTGCACACTGGCTGAGGCCGCCGGGGACACCACGCGGGCGACCCGCCGGCTGGTGCGCCGGCAGCGCTCCTGGTTCCGTCGGGACGACCGGATCCGCTGGCTGGACGCCGGTGCCGACCCGGTCGGCGACGCACTGCGGGCGCTGGCGGCCCCGGTCGCCGGGTAGCCTGGCCCGGTGGGCGCGGCCGGCATCGGGTTCGTCAAGGGGCACGGCACGGAGAACGACTTCGTGCTGCTCCCGGACCCCGACGGCGTCCTGGAACTGACCCCGGCCCGGGTGCGCGCGCTGTGTGACCGGCGCCGCGGGCTCGGCGCGGACGGGGTGCTGCGCGTGGTGCGTACCGCCGTCGGCTGGGACCTCGGCACGCCGCCGCCGGCCGGCGCCGAATGGTTCATGGACTACCGCAACGCCGACGGCTCGGTGGCCGAGATGTGCGGCAACGGGGTGCGGGTGTTCGCCCGCTACCTCGCCGAGACCGGCGCCGTGGCCGGCCCCGAGCTCACGGTGGCCACCCGCGGCGGCGGCAAGCCGGTCCGGTTCGAGGCAGACGGCCGGCTGCGGGTGTCGATGGGGGCCTACCGCCTCGGCGGTGACGGCACGGCGACGGTCGCCGGGCAGCGTTTCGGCGGGGTGGCGGTGGACGTCGGGAACCCTCATCTGGCCTGCGTCACCGACGTCGCGCTGGATCGGCTCGACCTGCGCGAGGCCCCCGGGTACGACACCGCACAGTTCCCGGACGGGGTGAACGTCGAGTTCGTCACGCCAGTGCACGGTGGCGCGGACGACGGTGAGGTGCGCATGCGGGTGCACGAGCGCGGGGTGGGTGAGACCCGCTCCTGCGGCACCGGCACGGTCGCCGCGACGGCCGCCGCGCTGCGTCACGCCGGCGCCGACGAGGGCGCGCTCACCGTGCGCGTGCCCGGCGGGCAGGTGCGGGTGGAGCTGTCCGGCGGTGCCGCGACGCTGACCGGGCCGGCGGTGCTGGTCGCCTCCGGTGAGCTGGACGCCGACTGGTGGGCCGCGCTCGGCTGAACCAGCTAGCGCCGCCCGCCCCCGCCCTTGTGGCTCTTGCCGCCGCCGCCGTGCTTGCTCGAGCCCGTGCTGCTCTTGTGCTTGCTTGCGCCCTTGGAGCTCTGGTACTTCTTGCCGCCGCGCTTGGTTCGGGCGCTGCTGTCCCGGTGCTCGGCCAGGCGCTTGTCCCGGGACTTGCTGCCCGCCGAACGGCTGTCGGACCGGCTCGCGTCCGAGCTCCGGTAGCGCGATGCCGTGGTGTCCTCACCACTGCGGGACCTCGTCGGAGCGTCCAGGGCCCGGTACCGAGGTGCCGCGACGCCGACCCGCGCCGGCGGTCGGTGGCTCGGGGCCACGGCCGGGGCCGGGTGGATGTCCACCGCGCCGACCGTGGCATGCCCGCCCCGAGCGTCCGAGCGGGGGATCACCGAGGTGGCGCCCACCTGCACGGCGTCGCTGGACGGTTCCCTGGTCGCGCCGTCGTCCCCGGGCGCAGGAGCTGTCGCCGGCACGGGCGGCGCGCCGGGCACCGCGGGCGAGTCGGGCACCGCGGGTGGGCCCACCTGGGTACGTTCCGGCTGGGCACGTTCCGGCAGGGCGTCATTGCGCCCGTCCGAGGGTGCCAGGTTCGGCGCCGACGGCAACGGCAGGTGTTGCGCGGCCAGCCCGCCGACCGACACGACGGCGGCGGCCGCCGCGGCCAGCCGGGCCCGGCGGCGGACCGCGTGGCGGTAAACCTGCTCGACGGCGACCCGGTCGGAGCGGTGCGAGAGTGCGTGGGTCAGCTCGGTCATCTCCCGGGCGGCCCAGGCGGCGAGCACCCCGGCCCCGACATGGCGCGGCGGGTCGGCCGTGCGCCCGGCGAGATGGTCGGCGAGGGTCCGGTGCGCGGAGTCCAGCAGGTCGGCCACCACGTCGGGAGCAAGGCGCTCCTCGTGCGCGACCAACCCCGGCGGGAGCCCGCCGACGTGCCGCAGGACCAGCACGGCCCGCTGCTCCCGGGGCAGCCGGGCCAACGCGTCGAAGATCGGACGGACCGACGGGACGATCCAGCCCGACTCGTGGCCGGCCGGCGCCGAGGACGCCGGACCCGGGCGCGGACGTCCCGATCGGCGGGCCCGCTGTCGGACCCATGCGGACGGGTCGGGCAGCGCGCCGACCGCGGACCAGCGCACCCAGGCTCCGGCGAACGCGTGGCTGGCCGCCCGGTGTGCGTGCGCCCGGTCGCCGTGCAGGGCGTGCAGCAGCGCGATCAGTCGCGGATGGTGGGCGTCGTAGAAGCGGGCGAACTCGGCCTTCCTGGCCGCACGTCCGTGCCGGTCCTGCGTCGCGCTGAACGGATCCATCGCCACCCTTCGACTCGATCCGCCCGATCTCCGGCGGGTGCCGGGCCCATCCAAAAGATCGTCCCGGCCGACCCCGGCATCACCCGTTCCGGCCTAATACACCACATCGGGTGACCAGGGTGCCGCACACCGTGATCCGTCCGGCGCCCTGCCGGGGCAAGGGTGAAACCGCCGGACAACGGACGCGATCCGTGGGAGCATGGACGGCATATGAGTGAGACCTTGTCCTATCCCGGCCCCTCCACCCCCGGGCCCCGGCAGCCCTCGACCGGCGACCTCGAACTGGAGGAACGCTCCTCACTGCGCCGCGTGCACGGGCTCTCCACCGAGCTCGACGACGTCACCGAGGTCGAGTACCGGCGCCTGCGGCTGGAGCGGGTGGTGCTCGTCGGTGTGTGGAGCGACGGCTCCGCGGCCCAGGCCGACGCGTCGATGCGCGAGCTGGCCCGGCTCGCCGAAACGGCCGGCTCGGAGGTGCTGGAGGGCCTGGTGCAGCGCCGTGGCCGGCCCGACCCGGCGACCTTCGTCGGCTCCGGCAAGGTCGAGGAGCTGCGCGACTCGGTGCTCGCGCACGGCGCGGACACGGTGATCTGCGACGGCGAGCTCTCACCCGGCCAGCTGCGTCAACTGGAGGAGCGGCTCAAGGTCAAGGTGATCGACCGGACCGCGCTGATCCTGGACATCTTCGCCCAGCACGCCCGTTCCAGGGAGGGCAAGGCGCAGGTCGAGCTGGCCCAGCTGTCCTACCTGCTGCCGAGGCTGCGGGGCTGGGGTGAGGCGCTGTCCCGGCAGGTCGGCGGCCGGGCCGCCGGCGGCGTGGGGATCGGTGGCCGCGGCCCCGGTGAGACCAAGATCGAGCTGGACCGGCGGCGGATCCACCGGCGGATGGCCAAGCTGCGCCGCGAGATCGCCGCGATGCGCACCGTCCGCGACACCAAACGCGGGTCGCGCCGGCGCAGCGAGGTGCCCGGGGTGGCCATCGTCGGATACACCAACGCCGGCAAGTCCAGCCTGCTCAACGCGATCACCGGCGCCGGGGTGCTGGTCGAGGACGCGCTGTTCGCCACCCTGGACCCGACGACCCGGCGCGACCGTGCCGCGGACGGCCGGGAGTACACCCTGACCGACACCGTCGGCTTCGTCCGGCACCTGCCCCACCAGCTCGTGGAGGCGTTCCGCTCCACGCTGGAGGAGGTGGCGCTGGCCGACCTGCTGTTGCACGTGGTCGACGCCTCCGACCCTCGGCCCGAGGAGCAGATCACCGCGGTCCGGGAGGTGCTCGCCGAGATCGGCTCGGACAGCGACGCGATGCCGCCCGAGCTGGTGGTGGTGAACAAGATCGACGCTGCCGGTGACCTCGCTGTCGCCCGACTGCGGCACCTACTGCCGGACGCGGTGTTCGTCTCGGCGCACACCGGCGTCGGGATGGCCCGGTTGCGGGCACTGGTCGCCGATCGGTTGCCCCAGCCGGCGGCCGAGCTGGAGGTGCTGCTGCCGTACTCCGAGGGCGCGTTGGCCGCCCGGGTGCACGAGCACGGCGAGGTGCTGTCCGAGCGCCACCTGGCGGACGGCACCCGGTTGCGGGCCCGGGTGTCCGGCGAGCTGGCCGAGCGGCTGGCCCGCTACCAGCTGGCAGACGCACCGGCCGACGAGCTGCCGGCGCTGGGCGGCGTCGGCACCCCTGGCCGCTGAACGGGCGCTCCCGGTCGGCCCTGCTCGCGTTGTGGCTGGTCGGCACCGCGCTCGGGGCCGGCGGTACGGCGGCCTGGGCGGCCACCCCGGACCCGCCCGGAGGGCTGTGCACGACCTCCGACCGGCGGTTGTCCGAGCTGTCCGGGCTGGTCACCGATGGCGGTACGCGGCGCTGGGTGATCAGCGACGGCGGTAGCCGGGTGCGGGTGTACGAGCTCGGCGCGGACTGCGCGGTCGCGGCGGTACGCACCGCGCCGCTCGACCCGGACGACGTGGAGGACCTGGCGCGCGGCGCCGACGGCACGCTGTGGCTGGCCGACACCGGGGACAACGGCCGC
Organism: Pseudonocardia sp.; assembly: GCA_029263115.1. Taxonomy (GTDB): domain Bacteria; phylum Actinomycetota; class Actinomycetes; order Mycobacteriales; family Pseudonocardiaceae; genus Pseudonocardia. Next base: position 7,071 of record JAJCYC010000128.1, read on the forward strand.
GACCGGGAGACCGTCGCGATGCTCACCCTCGACCCGACCGGCCGCGTCACGCGCTACGGCCTGCGCTACCCGGACGGCCCGCACGACGTCGAGGCGGTGCTGCTCGGCCCGGACCGGACGCCGCTGCTGGTGACCAAGGAGCTGTTCGGTCCCGCGGTGGTGTACCGCCCGGAACGGGCGCTCGAGCCGGCCGTGGCCGGGCAGGTGCTCTCGCTGACCCGGGTCGCGGAGGTGGTGCTGCCGGTCTCGGACAGCACCGGCGGCCCGATCGGCGGGTTCGGCTCGCGCACCGTCACCGGCGGGGCCACCAGCATGGATGGTGCGGTGATCGCCTTGCGCACCTACACCGACGCGTGGCTCTACCCGGTCTCCGGCGGTGACCTGGTGGGTGCGTTGGGCCGGACGCCGGTGCGCGTCCCGCTGCCGGGGGAACCGCAGGGCGAGGCGATCGCGTTCGACGGGGACGGTGGGTTGCTCTCGGCCTCGGAACGCCGGGCCGGCGAGTTCGGCCGGCTGCGTCTGGTGCCGGGCGCGGCGGCGCTCGCGAGCGCCGCGCCCGCGATCCCGGCGGTGGGCGCGGCCGGGGAGCCGGTGTCCGGGGCGCTCCCGCCGAGGTGGTGGAGCGACCGCGGCGTCGCCGAATTGGCCGCGCTCGGTGCGCTCACCCTGACCACGCTGCTGGGCGCGCTCGTCGGTGGGCGTCGGGTGCTCGCGGCCCGCCGCCCCGCACGGGCCGGTGCGCGCGGCGGGTCGGCTGGGCGCACCCGCTCGGGCCGCCGCCGCGGGCCCGGGCGACGCGGGCTCAGAGCTTCCGCAGGACCGCCACCACCCGGCCCAGCACGGTGGCGTCGTCGCCGGGGATCGGCTGGTGCGCCGGGTTGCTCGGCAGCAGCCACACGTGGCCGTCGCGGCGCTTGAAGGTCTTCACGGTGGCCTCGCCGTCGATCATGGCCGCGACGATGTCGCCGTTCTCGGCCACCGGCTGCTGACGCACCACGACCCAGTCGCCATCGGTGATCGCGGCATCGACCATCGAGTCGCCGCGGACGGTGAGCAGGAACAACGTGCCCTCGCCGACGATCTCGCGGGGCAGCGGGAACACGTCCTCGACCGCCTGCTCGGCCAGGATCGGGCTCCCGGCGGCGATCCGCCCGACGACCGGGACGAATGCCGGGGACGGGCGCATCGCGCGCAACTCCTCGGTGATCGCGGGGTCCCCGTCCACCGAGTCCATCGAGTTCGACACCGCCGGTACAGCGCCCGGCTCCTCGGGACCGCGCACGTCCACCGCGCGGGTGCGGTTCGGGTCGCGACGCAGGTAGCCCTTCCGTTCCAGGGCCCGCAGCTGGTGGTGGACCGACGAGGTGGAGGTCAACCCGACCGCGTCGCCGATCTCCCGCACGCTGGGCGGGTAGCCGAACCGCTCGACCCAGTCGCGGATGACCTCCAGCACCTTGCGCTGGCGGGGGGTGAGCGCGGTGCTCTCCGGAGGGTCGGGGAACGCGTGCACCTCGGCCGACGCGTCCGGTGGGTCGGTGTGGACGTCGGCCGGACCACTCCGACCGCTCGGTGCGATCCGGGCCTCCGGCACGGCGAGGGCCGCGGCCCCGTCGCCTCCGGTGTCGCCGTCGTCCGTCGATCCGCGCGCCATGCCGGCCGTCCTCCGTTGGTCGTGTCGTGGTGGTCGTGTCGTGGTGGGCGGGTACTCGAGGCCCGACGCGATCCCGCCCGCAGTCGCCCGGTGTTGCGAACCGTAGCCCGGACCGACGACAAGTCCAAACACATGTTCGAACGACACGCGTGGTGGTTTCCGGGTTTTGTCGGGGGCCGGTGGTAGACACGTCGCACACACGTTCGATCGAACGTGGGTTCGAGGTGACGGGCCTGGAGGAGATGTGGTGGACGGGCACTCGGGCATGGCACGGCCGGTCGGGGGTCCGGGCGAGGCCGGGCCGGTCGAGGCGCGGGCGAGGTTGGGTCGGTCGCGTGTGGTGTCGCCCCGGCGACGGCCGGCGAGGCGGGCCGGTCCGGTGCCGGCCGGTCCCGGGCGTGGCGCCGCGCGCCCGGCCCGGTTCGACGCCCGGCCCGTGCCCGGGCGTCGTCCCGCGCCGGCCGCCCGGCCGCCCGCGTGGCCGGTGGCCGGTCGGACGCGACCCCCATCCAGGCGCGCCGCGGGTGGCGACCGCGCGCCGGTCGCGGTGCTGCTCGCGCTGGCACTGGGGGCCGCGCTGGCGGTCTTCGGGCTCGGCGCCGTCGCCGACGCGGTCCGGGGCGCCCGGGTACCGGAGGCGACCGGCCCGGTCGTGGTTCGGGTCGAGGAGTCCCTGTGGCAGGTGGCTCGGCGTGCCGCTCCGTCCGGCGAGCCGGACGCGGTGGTGCGGCGGATCGTCGAGTTGAACGACCTGGCGTCACCCTCGGTGCAGGCCGGCCGGGTTCTGGTCAGCCCCATCGGGTGACCTGAACCTCGACCCGGCATATTGGGTCAATCCGCTTTCATTGACCCCACATGTTGTGGTTACATGTGTGTAGTTCGTTCTGCGGGGCAGGCCTGCGGCGGTTATCGGGGGGGGAGCCTGACGTGCGCTGTCCGTTCTGTCAGCACCCGGACTCGCGGGTGATCGACTCCCGGGATGTCGACGAGGGCAAGGCCACCCGGAGGAGACGGTCCTGCCCGCACTGCTCGCGTCGCTTCACCACGGTGGAGGAGGCGGTGCTCGCCGTCGTCAAGCGCAGCGGCGTCACCGAACCGTTCCTGCGTGGCAAGGTGGTCACCGGCGTCCGGCGGGCCTGTCAGGGAAGACCCGTCGACGAGGACGCGTTGCAACAGTTGGCCCAACGGGTCGAGGAGAGCATCCGGGCCACCGGCGCCGCCGAGGTCCCCAGCCACGAAGTGGGGCTGGCCATCCTGGGCCCGCTGCGTGAGCTGGACGAGGTGGCCTATCTGCGCTTCGCCAGCGTCTACCGGTCCTTCTCCAGCATCGACGACTTCGAGAAGGAGATCGCCGACCTGCGCGGCCAGGGCGTCTGAGCCCGGCCCGCGTCGGCGCACCGCAACCGGCGAGCCGAACCACAGCACCCCGAAACCACAGCACACCGACGCACAGCACGCGCACGATCGCCAGAGGGCAAGACAGTAGGAGAGGGACGGGAACGTATGACCGACGCGGTGGAACACCAGGATCGGCGGGAGGGTACCTCGGCCGTGGAGGACCCCGCCGGTGGCCGCAAGGGCGCCACGCTGAGCGTCGAGCGGGTGCACACCACCCCGGGCGTGCACCCCTACGACGAGGTCCGGTGGGAGCGCCGCGATGTCGTGATGACCAACTGGCGGGACGGCTCGATCAACTTCGAGCAGCGCGGTGTGGAGTTCCCGGACTTCTGGTCGGTCAACGCCACGAACATCGTCACCAGCAAGTACTTCCGCGGCGCGGTCGGCAGCCCGCGGCGTGAGCAGAGCCTGCGTCAACTGATCGACCGGGTGGTCTCCACCTACGTGGCCGCAGGCCGGGAGCACGGCTACTTCGCCAGCGCCGACGACGCGGAGATCTTCGACCACGAGCTGACCTGGATGCTGCTGCACCAGGTGTTCAGCTTCAACTCCCCGGTCTGGTTCAACGTCGGTACCACATCCCCCCAGCAAGTGAGTGCGTGCTTCATCCTTTCCGTGGACGACACCATGGAGTCGATCCTGAACTGGTACCGGGAGGAGGGGCTGATCTTCAAGGGCGGCTCCGGCGCCGGGCTCAACCTGTCCCGGATCCGCTCGTCGAAGGAGCTGCTGTCCTCCGGCGGCACCGCGTCCGGCCCGGTGTCCTTCATGCGCGGCGCCGATGCCAGCGCCGGCACCATCAAATCCGGCGGTGCCACCCGCCGGGCGGCGAAGATGGTCGTGCTCGACGTCGACCACCCGGACATCTCCGAGTTCGTGCAGACCAAGCTGCGCGAGGAGGAGAAGATCCGGGTGCTGCGCGACGGCGGGTTCGACATGGACCTCGGCGGCTCGGACATCGCCTCGGTGCAGTACCAGAACGCGAACAACTCCGTGCGGGTCTCCGACGAGTTCATGCGCGCGGTGGAGTCGGACGGCCAGTTCGGGCTGCGTGCCCGGATGACCGGCGAGGTGATCGAGTCGGTGGGCGCCCGCGGGCTGTTCGGCGACATCGCCAAGGCGGCCTGGGCCTGCGCCGACCCCGGGATCCAGTACGACGACACGATCAACGACTGGCACACCTGCCCGGAGTCCGGCCGGATCACCGCGTCCAATCCGTGCAGCGAGTACCTGCACCTGGACAACTCCAGCTGCAACCTGGCCTCGCTGAACCTGATGAAGTTCCTGGCCGATGACGGGACCTTCGACGGCGCGCGCTTCGCCAAGGCCGTCGAGATCGTCATCACCGCGATGGACATCTCGATCTGCTTCGCCGACTTCCCGACCGAGCCGATCGGGGACACCACCCGGGCGTTCCGCCAGCTCGGCGTCGGCTACGCCAACCTCGGTGCGCTGCTGATGGCCACCGGCCACGCATACGACTCGGCCGGCGGCCGGTCGCTGGCCGCCGCCATCACCTCGCTGATGACCGGCACCGCCTACCGCCGATCGGCGGAGCTGGCCGGAGTCGTCGGTCCGTACGAGGGTTACGCCCGCAACGCCGACGCCCACCAGCGGGTGATGCGCAAGCACGCCGCCGCCAACGACGACATCCGCACCCTGGACCGGGTTGACTCCGAGGTGCACCGGTTGGCGACCAGGGCGTGGCAGCGCTGCCTGAAGGTGGGGGAGAAGAACGGCTGGCGCAACTCGCAGGCCAGCGTGCTCGCGCCGACCGGCACCATCGGACTGATGATGGACTGCGACACCACCGGCATCGAGCCCGACCTCGCCCTGGTGAAGTTCAAGAAGCTGGTCGGCGGTGGCTCGATGCAGATCGTCAACCAGACCGTGCCCCGCGCGCTGGCCTCACTCGGCTACCAGCCCGAGCAGGTCGAGGCCATCATCGAGTACGTCGGCGAGCACGGCCACGTGGTGGACGCCCCGACGCTGCGGCCCGAGCACTACGGGGTGTTCGACTGCGCGATGGGTGAGCGCTCGATCGCGGCGATGGGCCACGTGCGGATGATGGCAGCGGTCCAGCCGTTCATCAGCGGCGCGATCTCCAAGACGGTGAACATGCCGGAGTCGGCGACGGTCGCCGACGTCGAGGAGATCTACCTGCAGGGCTGGAAGACGGGCCTCAAGGCGTTGGCCATCTACCGGGACAACTGCAAGGTCGGCCAGCCGCTGTCCGCCGGCAAGTCGGCCGCCAAGGCCGGTGTCGAGACGCCCGCGGCGGTGGTGGTGGAGAACCGGCCGATACGGCGCCGGCTGCCCAAGAAGCGTCCGAGCCAGACGGTCTCCTTCACCGTCGGCGGGGCCGAGGGCTACATGCACGCGGGCTCCTACCCGGACGACGGGCTGGGCGAGATCTTCATCAAGCTCGGCAAGCAGGGCTCCACCCTGGCCGGCGTGATGGACGCGTTCTCGATGTCGATATCGGTGGGGCTGCAGTACGGCATCCCGCTGGAGTTCTACGTCTCGAAGTTCTGCAACCAGCGCTTCGAGCCGGCCGGCATGACCGACGACCCGGACATCCGGATCGCCACCAGCGTGCTCGACTACCTGTTCCGCCGGCTGGCGCTGGACTTCCTGCCCTACGAGAAGCGCGCCGAGCTGGGCATCTTCTCGGCCGAGGAACGCACCGCGCAGGTAGCGAGCAGCTACTCTGCCCCCGATTACTCCACCCCCGATGGCGGGGTCGATCTGGAGGCACTGCGCACCACCGTCGACGCCTCGTCGGCCAGCGCGGAGCGGCGTTCCCCGGTGGCCATTCCGGCGCCGATCGAGGTCGGCAGCTCCACCGAGCTGGCCGAGCTGCGGCAGGGCAAGGTTGCGGACGCCCCGCTGTGCCTGACCTGCGGTACCAAGATGCGCCCCGCCGGCTCGTGCTACGTGTGCGAGGGCTGCGGGTCGACTTCGGGCTGTAGCTGACTTCCGCTCCCCGGCGCCCACGGCCACCCCTCGCCACAGGGGTGGCCGTAGGCGCGCTCGGATAATCCCGGTCGCGGACGGTGGCGGTGCCCGCCCACGCCGGACTCAGGTGGCGTTGCGTTCGGCGGCCGCGTCGTCGACAGCCTGACCCGGGACCTCGGGGGGCCGCCCGGCCCGCAGCTGCTGCCGCCACTGCTCGACGCTCCAGGTCGCCGGCCGGGTGCTGGTCAGGAAGTCCTCCAGCAGCGTGACGAACCGCTCCGGGTCGGTGTGGAACGGGAAATGGCCGGCACCGTCGAAGATCTCCAGCCGGCTGCCGGGCATCGCGGCGTGCGTCCGGTGGGCGTGCTCGACCGGCACCACCGCGTCGCGTGAGCCCCACACCAGCATGGTCGGCATCCCGGCCGCGAGATAGCAGCGGTCCAACATGGTGATCACCTGGCCGCGCCAGTCGACCACCGCGCGCAGACTGCGGATGAACGCCGCCCGGGAGGTGGCGTCGGGCAGCGCGTCGACCGCACGCAACAGGTCGGGGGCGTCCTGGCCCAGCGCGGTGTCGAGCAGTCTCAGCCCGGCCACCACCGCCCGCATCTGCCAGCGCGCGGTCGGCATCCGCAGCAGCGACAACGCGGCCTGCGCGCCGGGCAGCGTGAGCAGCCGCAGCGCCGGGTTGACCTCCGGGCCGGCGCCGCCACTGCCGACCAGGACGAGCCGTTCGGTGCGCTCCGGGAACTGATAGGCGAACTGCATGGCGACTCCGCCGCCGAGCGAATGCCCGACCAGCGTGACCCGGTTGACGCCGAGGACTCCGAGCAGGTCGCGGACGCCGTTGGCGAACCCCGCGACGGAGTAGTCGGCGCGCGGCTTGTCGGAGTCGCCGTGGCCCAGCAGGTCGGGCGCGATCACCAGGTGGTTGCGGGCCAGGTCCGTCAGCACCGGCTCCCAGGTCACGGAGCTGTCGCCGATGCCGTGCAGCAGCACCAGGGGCGGACCCGCGCCGGCCACCCGGAACGCCCGGCGGTAGCCGTGCACCACCCGCCGATGCAGCTCCACCCGGCGCAGCGGCACCGAACTCAGCCGTCCCCTCGACCCGATCTGATCCACACCGGTGCTCTTCAGGTTCGGACCCCGTTCAGCCCGGGCCCCGCTCAGCCCGGGCCACCTCGCTCCCGGCGGGCGCCGGAGTGACGTGAGACTAGACCCGTCGTACAGCGCGGAGTTTCCGCTCAGGTTTCGACCATGTTGCCGTTGTACTGAGGTCGGACGGTCAGCCGGCGCCGTGGTCCTGCTCGGACAGGAACACCTCGATCTCCGCGCCGAGCTCGTCCGCGGTGGGCAGCGGCTGGTCCTCGGCGAGCAGCGACGGGCGTTCCTCCGCGGCCGCCGCCTCGTCGTAGCGGCGCTCCAGGGCACGGACCACCTTGGTCGCCTGCTCCGAGTCGGCGACCTTGCGCTCCACGTCGGCGGCCACGCCCTCGGCGGCGCGGGTCAGCGCCTCGGTGGGCAGTACCAGGCCGGCGCCCACCGCCAGATGGTCGAGCAACGCCCGGCCGGCGTGCGGGTAATCGCTCTCGGCGAGGTAGTGCGGGACGTGCACGGCCAACCCCATCGCGTCGTGGCCCGCCTGCCCGAGCCGCAGCTCCAGCAACGCGGCCGCGCTGCCCGGCAGGTCGGCGGTGCCGGTCCACCGATCGTGGTCGGCGATCAGCTCGGGGCGGGTGGCGTGCGCAGTCACTCCGGACGGGCGGGTGTGCGGCACGGCCATCGGGATAGCGCTCAGCCCCACGGTGAGTTGGACGCCCAGCCGCGCGACCAGGTCGGTGACCGCCGAGCTGAACCGTTCCCACTGGGTGTCCGGCTCCGGGCCGGTGAGCAGCAGGAACGGGGTGTCGGCGAGGTCGCGCAGCTGGTAGATCGCGAGGACCGGCTCCTCGTAGTCGGCCCAGTGGTCGTGGTGGAAGGTCATCCGGGGGCGCCGGGACCGGTAGTCGAGCAGCTGGTCGACGTCGAACGTCGCGACCACCGAGGCCGGCAACGTGCTCAACAGGTGGTCCACCGCGAGCTGCCCACCGCGGCCGGCGTCGACGTAGCCCTCGAGGTGGTGCACGAGCACGCCCCCGGCCGGGGTCGTTGCATCCTCGTCCATCCGGTACAACTCGGCCGGGTCGAGCATCTGGCTCCTCCTCACACCACACCGTCCGTGCCTACCGGACGGGTACCCAGTGTCAACGCGCGGCGGCGTCGGATCCATCCCATTGCGCGGCGGTCGGGGTTCGGGTCGGTCACGATGGGTCGGACATGAATACCCGATGGCGTGTGTACCTGGTCTGGGCTGTGGGCGTGCTGGCCTACCTGGTGGCGGTGCTGCAGCGCTCGTCGTTCGGCGTCGCCGGGCTGGCGGCCGCCGACCGGTTCGGGACCGAGCCGGCCGCGCTGGCCACCTTCGTGGTGCTACAGCTCGTGGTCTACGCCGCGCTGCAGGTGCCGGTGGGCCTGTTGCTGGACCGGTTCGGGGCCCGGACCCTGGTCGTGGTCGGCGGCCTGACCATGGTGGCCGGGCAGGTGGTGCTGGCGCTGGCCACCGCGCTGCCGGTGGCCTACCTGGCCCGCGCGCTGGTCGGCGCCGGTGACGCGCTCACGTTCATCAGCGTGTTGCGGGTGGTCAACGCCTGGTTCCCGGCGCGGCGGGCGCCGCTGATGACCCAGCTCACCGGCCTGCTCGGGCAGCTCGGCCAGGTGCTCAGCGCGGTGCCGCTGGTGGCGTTGCTGCGTGGTCCGGGGTGGGTCGTGGCGTTCGGTTCGGCCGCCGGGCTGGGGGTGCTGGCGGTGGTGCTGGCGCTGGTGGTGATCCGGGACCGGCCGCCGGGTTCGCCGGCGCCGGTGGCCCGGGAGCCCGAGGTAGGGCTGGGCACCGCCCTGCGCACCGCCTGGCTGACGCCGGGCACCCGGCTGGGCTTCTGGTCGCACATGGGCACCCAGTTCTCCGGCACGGTGTTCGTGCTGCTGTGGGGAGTGCCGTACCTGGTGGTGGCCCAGGGACTCAGCCCGACCCGGGCCAGTGCGCTGCTCACCCTGTTCGTGCTGGCCGGCATCGCGGTGGGCCCGGTGATCGGCGAGCTCACCGCGCGGCACCCGCTGCGCCGCTCGTGGCTGGTGCTCACCATCATCGGCGCGACTGCGGCCGTCTGGACCGTGGTGTTGGCGTCGCCGCGGCCGGCGCCGGGCTGGCTGCTGGTGGTGCTGGTGCTGGTGCTGGCGTTCGGTGCCCCGGGGTCGATGGTCGGGTTCGACTACGCGCGCACCTTCAACCCCGGCCACCGGCAGGGCACTGCGGTGGGGGTCGTGAACGTCGGCGGGTTCAGCGCCTCGGTGCTGGTCGTGCTGGCGATCGGCGTGGTGTTGGACGCGCTCGGCGGGCCGGGCGGCTACGATCCCGCCGCCTTCCGGCTGGCCTGGTGCACCCAGTACGTGGTCTGGGTGGTGGCGGTGGTCGGCGTGCTGCGCACCCGACGGCTGGCCCGCCGCGAGCTGGCCGCCGACGGCATCGTGGTGCCGCCGCTGCGCGAGGTGTGGGCCCGCCGCCGCGCGTCGCCGACGACACATGAGCGGTGAGCCGGCAGTGAGGGAGCATCGCAGCGAGCGCCAGCGAGTGAGGAGCGGACTGAGCGTCGGTGGCGAACCGTCAGCGCTGAGGAGCACCGGTTCGATCACCCGTTGGTGGAAATGACTATCATCTCCCGCGGCAACGAGGTGTGGGGGAAGGTGGGAGCGTGCGGATCGCATTCGTGGGTAAGGGTGGCAGCGGCAAGACGACCCTGGCGGCGTTGTTCACCCGGTATCTGGCCGAGTCCGACCGGCCGGTGCTCGCGGTCGACGCCGACATCAACCAGCACCTCGGCATCGCGCTCGGCCTGGACGACGGGGACCTGCCGCTGCCGCTGGCCGCCGGGTCCGGGTGGCTCAAGCAGCACCTGCGCGGCGACAACCCGCGCATCCCGGCGGCCGACGAGATGATCAAGACGACCCCGCCCGGGCGCGGCTCGCGACTGCCGGACCTGGGGCCCGCCGACGAGGTGCTGGCCCGGCACACCGTGCCGGTGCTGGGCTCCGGGCGGCTGATGGTCACCGGCGAGTTCGACGCCGAGGACATCGGGGTGTCCTGCTACCACGCCAAGACCGGCGCGGTCGAGCTGTACCTGAACCACCTGCTCGACGGCGCCGGCGAGTACGTGGTGGTCGACATGACCGCCGGCGCGGACGCGTTCGCCTCCGGGCTTTTCACCCGGTTCGACCTGACCGTGCTGGTCAGCGAGCCGACCCGGCGCGGCGTCGGGGTGTACCGGCAGTACCAGGCCAACGCCGCCGGGCACCGGGTCGCGCTGCGGGTGCTCGGCAACAAGATCGCCGAGCCGGCCGACCTGGACTACCTGCGCGCGGAGCTCGGCCCGGCACTGCTCGGCGCACTCGGCCAGTCCGGGTGGGTGCGGTCGGCCGAGCGGGGGACCCCGCGTCCGCTGGCCGAGCTGGAGCCGGCCAACCGCGCCGCCCTGGACGCCGTGCTGGCCGAGCTGGACGCGACCGAGCGGGACTGGGTCGCCTACCACCGCGACACCGTGGAGTTCCACCGGCGCAACGCCCGGGCCTGGGCCAACCAGGCCGCCGGCCGCGACCTGACCGAGCAGATCGACCCGGAGTTCGTCCCGGGTCCGTCGGTCGCCGTCGGCTGAGACTGAGCCGCGGGCCGACCGGTGCCCGCGGACAGACCCACTGGCACGATGAGTCGATTACTGCCCGCCGGTGGCCGATCCTGGTGATCCTCGCATTGTGTGGCGTCGTGGGCGTGGCCTGTGCGCCGCCAGGTCCGGTCCCCGGGTCGGGCCCACCTGCGGCGGGAGCCGTGCCGGTGGTGTTTGCCGGTGCGGGTGCCTTCCGACGTGCGCGTGGTGCTGGTCACCGGATCGCCTCAGCTGCCGCGCAGCACCCGGGACAGGCCGAGCGCAGCGGTACGTACCGCCGGTGCCAGCCGCGCGGTGTCCAGCCGGTGCGCCCAGCCGGTGATCGAGATCGCAGCTACCGCGTACCCGTCGGCGGCCAGCACCGGGGCCGCCACGCAGGCGATCCCGACCGTCGACTCCTCGTGTTCCTCGGCGACCCCCCGGGCCCGGACACGGGCCAGCTCCTGCTCCAGTAGCCCGGGTGCCACCTGGGTGCGCGGCGTCCGGCGGACCAGCCCCGCGGCGACCACCTCGGCCAGCCGCTCCGGCGGGGCGAACGCCAGCAGCGCCTTGCCCACCCCGGTGCAGTACGCCGGCATCCGTCCGCCCACCCGCGACGGCACCCTGGGTCCGAGTCGGCCGGCCAGCTTCTGCACGTAGACCACGTCCACCCGGTCCGGCACGGCGAGGTGCACCGTCTCGTGGGTGGCCTCGAACAGGTCGGCCAGGAACGGGGTGGCGGCCTCCCGCAGACCGCGCTGGCGCGGGGCGAGCTGCCCGAGCTCGAACAGGCCCATGCCCAGGCGCACCCCGCCCGGGGTGCGCTCCACCACGTCCCACCGTGCCAGCTCGGTGAGCAGCCGGTGCGCGGTGGGCTTGGGTATCCCGGTACGTCGGGACAGCTCGGCCAGGCTCAGCTCGGCCTCGCCGGTCCGGAAGGCGGTGAGCAGGGTCATCGCCCGCCCGAGCACCGAGTTCGGCACGGCCGGCTCGTCCACCCCGGCATGGTACGTCGGCGTCGTATCGCCCTGGCGTTTCGATGAGCGGAACGTTCGGGTTCCGCCCGACCGCTCGGGCGACCATGCTCGTGGACATGAGTGCACAGGTGACTGCGGCCATTGTCGGGCCGGGCAACATCGGCACCGACCTGCTGGCCAAGCTGCAACGCAGCAAAGTGATCGACGTCCGCCACATGGTGGGGGTGGTCGAGTCCGACGGGCTGGCCCGGGCCCGGGAGGCCGGGGTCGAGGCCTCGGCGGGTGGGGTGGACTGGCTGCTGCGCCAGGACCCGCTGCCGCAGCTGGTCTTCGAGGCCACCTCGGCCAAGGCGCACCAGGCCAACGCGCCGCGTTATGCCGAGGCGGGCATCCAGGCCGTCGACCTCACCCCGGCGCACCTCGGGCCGATGGTGTGCCCGCCGGTGAACCTGCGAGACCACCTCGCCGCGCCGAACGTCTCCATGATCACCTGTGGCGGCCAGGCCACCATCCCGATGGTGCACGCGGTCTCCCGGGTCACCCCGGTGCCCTACGCCGAGATCATCGCCTCGATCGCCTCGCGCAGCGCCGGCCCGGGCACCCGGGCGAACATCGACGAGTTCACCCACATCACCGGCCGGGCGGTGGCCGAGGTCGGTGGGGCGGCCAAGGGCAAGGCGATCATCGTGCTGAACCCGGTGGAGCCGCCGATGATCATGCGGGACACGGTGTTCTGCATGATTGGGCCGGACGCCGACCACGGCGGCATCGTCCGCTCGGTGCACGAGATGGTGGCCCAGGTGCAGGAGTACGTGCCCGGCTACACGCTGCGTGCCGACCCGCAGTTCGACGAACCCCGCCAGGACTGGGGCGGCAACGCCCGGGTCGCGCTGTTCCTCGAGATCAAGGGCAACGGGGACTACCTGCCGGAGTACGCCGGCAACCTGGACATCATGACCGCCGCCGCCGCCCAGGTCGGCGAACTGATGGCACGTGCGAAGCTGGAGGCCCGAGCATGAGACCGGAACTGATCCACGACGTGCGGATCATCGACACCACGCTGCGCGACGGCAGCCACGCGATGGCCCACCAGTTCACCGAGACCCAGGTACGGGACACCGTCCGGGCGCTGGACCAGGCCGGGGTGGAGGTCATCGAGGTCACCCACGGCGACGGTCTCGGCGGGTCCAGCTTCAACTACGGATTCAGTCACACCGACGAGATGGTCCTGATCGCGGCCGCCCGGGAGGAGGCCCGCAACGCGAAGATCGCGGTGCTGCTGGTGCCCGGTATCGGTACCGTGGAGGATCTCAAGCGGGCCCGCGACGCCGGCGCCGACATGGTCCGGGTGGCCACCCACTGCACCGAGGCCGACGTGTCCCCGCAGCACTTCGCCGCGGCCCGCGAGCTGGGTATGGAGACCGCCGGGTTCCTGATGATGGCGCACAAGACCTCGCCGGAGAACCTGGCCAAGCAGGCTCGCATCATGGTCGATGCCGGCTGCCAGGCCCCGTACGTCACCGACTCGGCCGGCGCGCTGCTGATGGACGACGGGCGGGCCCGGTTCGAGGCGCTGGTCGCCGAGGTGGGCGACGAGGCGTGGGTGGGCTACCACGGGCACCAGAACATGAGCTTCGGCGTGGCCAACTCGGTGATCGGCTACGAGGTCGGGGTGCGCTACATCGACGGCTCGCTGTGCGCGCTGGGCGCCGGCTCGGGGAACTCGCCGACCGAGGTGCTCGCCGCGGTGTTCGACCGGCTGGGCATCGAGACCGGGGTGGACGTGTCCGGGCTGCTGGACGCCGCCGAGGAGGTGGTGCGGCCCTACCTGCCGCGCTGGCCGAAGATGGACCGCAACGCGATCGTGCAGGGCTGGGCCGGGGTGTACTCGTCGTTCCTGCTGCACGCCGAGCGGGCCGGCGAGCGGTACAAGGTGCCGGCGCACGAGATCCTGCGCCGCTGCGGCGAGCTGGGCTATGTCGGCGGCCAGGAAGACATGATCATCGACGTGGCGATCCAGCTCGCCGCCGAGCGGGAGAAGGGTCACGGCTGAGCACGGTGGAGACCATCCGGCACCTCATCGACGGTGACGAGGTCGACTCGCGCGACGGCGCGACGTTCGAGTCGGTCGATCCGTGGACCAGGCAGCCGTGGGCGCGCGTCGCGCTCGGTGGCGCCGCGGACGCCGAGCGCGCGGTCAGCGCCGCGCGGCGGGCGTTCGACTCCGGGCCGTGGCCGAGGATGGGTTTCGCCGAGCGCGGCGCGATCCTGCACCGGTTCGCCGACCTGATCGAGGCGCACACCGGTGACTTGGCCATGGCCGACACCCGGGACATGGGCAAGCCGATCACCGATGCGACGACGAAGGATGTCCCGCGCACCGCGCAGAACTACCGCTTCTTCGCCGACCACGCCCGGCTGGCCACCGCCGAGGCGCTGCCGATGGACACCGGGCACCACGCCTACACCCGCTACGAGCCGGCCGGGGTGGTCGCCGCGATCGCGCCGTGGAACTTCCCGCTGATGCTCGAGTCGTGGAAGGTCGCCCCCGCGCTGGCCTGGGGCAACACCGTGGTGCTCAAGCCCGCCGAGGACACCCCGGTGTCCGCCTCGATCATGGCCCGGCTGGCCGTCGAGGCCGGGCTGCCGCCCGGGGTGCTCAACGTGCTGCACGGGTTCGGCCCGGGCTCGGCCGGCGCCGCGCTGACCGCGGACCCCCGGGTGGACCGGATCACCTTCACCGGCGAGTCCGGGACCGGCCGGACGATCGCCGCGGCCGCGGCGGCCAACCTCACCCCGGTCAGCCTGGAGCTGGGTGGCAAGGGCGCCAACCTGGTCTTCGACGACGCCGAGCTGGCCGGCGCGGTCGACTGGTCGATCAGGGCGATCTTCACCAACGCCGGGCAGGTGTGCCTGGCCGGCAGCCGGCTGTACGT
>JAJCYC010000129.1 GCA_029263115.1 Pseudonocardia sp.
AAACCCCGCAGTCGCCAAGTCACCGACGGCCTGGAGCGCACCGCCGCCCGGGGCATGTTGCGTGCGGTCGGCATGAGAGACCAGGACTTCGCCAAGCCGCAGATCGGCATCGCGTCGAGCTGGAACGAGATCACCCCGTGCAACCTGTCGTTGCGCCGCCTCGGAATCGCGGCCAAGGAAGGTGTGTACGCCGCCGGCGGGTTCCCCATGGAGTTCGGCACCATCTCGGTGTCCGACGGCATCTCCATGGGGCACGTCGGCATGCACTACTCGCTGGTCAGCCGGGAGATCATCGCCGACTCGGTGGAGACCGTGGTGCAGGCCGAGCGACTGGACGGCACGGTGCTGCTGGCCGGGTGCGACAAGAGCCTCCCCGGGATGCTGATGGCCGCTGCCCGGCTCGACCTGGCGGCGGTCTTCGTCTACGCCGGCAGCATCCTGCCCGGGCACGTCGGCGGGCGGGAGGTGAACATCGCGGACGCCTTCGAAGCGGTCGGTGCCTGTCTGCGCGGCCTGATCACCCGTGAGGAGGTCGACGTCATCGAGCGGGCGATCTGCCCTGGCGAGGGTGCCTGCGGTGGGATGTACACGGCCAACACCATGGCCTGCGCCGCCGAGGCGCTTGGCATGGCGTTGCCCGGTTCAGCCAGCCCACCGGCAGTCGACCGGCGACGGGACGGCCACGCCCGGACATCCGGTGAGGCGGTCGTGAACCTCCTGACACAGGGCATCACCGCACGCGACATCCTGACCCGTCAGGCGTTCGAGAACGCCATTGCCGTCGTGATGGCCTTCGGTGGATCCACCAACGCCGTGCTACACCTGCTGGCCATCGCCCATGAGGCCGGAGTCGAACTAGGCCTCGACGACTTCAACCGGATCGGTGACCGCGTCCCGCACCTCGCCGACGTCAAACCGTTCGGCCGCTATGTCATGTCGTCGATCGACCAGGTGGGCGGCGTTCCCGTGGTCATGCGCGCACTGCTCGAGGCCGGGCTCCTGCACGGTGACGCGCTCACCGTCACCGGAACCACCGTGGCCGAGAACCTCGCCACGGTGGACCCTCCGGACCTCGACGGTGATGTGCTGCGGACGATGAACCGCCCGATCCACCGCACCGGCGGTCTGACGGTGCTGCGCGGCTCGCTCGCTCCGGACGGTGCGGTAGTCAAGAGCGCCGGATTCGACTCCGGGACGTTTACCGGCACCGCGCGGGTCTTCGACCGCGAACAGGCGGCCTTGGACGCGGTCGCCACCGGAGCGGTGACAGCCGGTGACGTCGTGGTGATCCGTTACGAAGGTCCGCGTGGCGGCCCGGGCATGCGGGAGATGCTCGCGGTCACAGCGATGATCAAGGGCGCCGGACTGGGCAAGGATGTCCTGCTGCTGACCGACGGCCGGTTCTCCGGCGCCACGACCGGCCTGTGCGTCGGACACGTGGCGCCCGAGGCCACCGAGGGCGGCCCGATCGCGTTCGTCCGCGACGGCGACCAGGTCACCCTGGACATGGAGCGGCGGGAACTGAACCTTGTCGTATCCGGCGCGGAACTGACCCGCCGGCGCGAGGAGGGCTGGGAACCGTTGCCGCCGCAGATCCGGTCAGGTGTGCTCGGCAAGTACGCCAAGCTCGTCCGATCGGCATCAGAGGGTGCGGTCTGCGGATGATGGTGCCCGGCGGCCTCGCTGGCCTGCACCTGGCGCGCCACCACCCAAAGCCGATGACGCTGACTATCCGGTTGACCTTGAGCGGTCCCCACGGACATGCCCACGTTTATGTCCACGGATACGTCAGATCAGCGCTGATCACCGCCACCACGAACGATCACCGGTGACCATGCTGGCCTGCGACAACAGAGGATCGGTGATCACGGCTGAACCCGGTTGAGCAGCGGATCGGAGATCCGTCAGGTCGTCGGTTCGAACCCGACCCGCCCCACTTTCGCAGGTCAGAGGCTTGCGGGCGTTAGCGGACTCATAATTTCGTGCGCCCTCGCCAAAGTGTGCTCCACGGTGATGCGCCGTGATGTCCGCCCAGGTCAGGAGCTTGCTGTGGTGTAGGTAGCCACTGGGTTCCGGGTCACGAGGTCTCGCACGGGGTCCGCTGCGACCCACGGATTGCTCACCGCTTATTCGGCTCCACAGAGCCCGGCGGTGTTCAGCGGAGCCACTGCGCCACCAGCAAGTGGACCTCACGCAGGTCCTCGACCATGAGGTACACCACCCGGCTGGCTGACGTTGCTTCCGTGATCCGACGGGCCGTATGCGGCGTTCCCGGCGAGTGGGCGGTTGGATTCGCCATTCCGCCCCGGCGCTGATAACAGGCGGCGTCGCACCGCGTAACTGTCGTGCGACTCTTCGCGCCCTTCCCGTCACCCATGCCTCGCGCCTTCCGGGGCGAGGTGCTGGCATGGTGAACGTGTGACCGCGCCAGGCCACCATCAGGAGATGGACCGGGAACTTGCGCGGCTGAAAGCGGAGAACGCCCGGCTGCTGCGACTGTTGGAGATGACGCCGCAGCAGGCACGACCGCCGGCCGCGACGCAGACCGGTTTATTTCTGCAGCGACCGGGTCCGGTGTCGGCCTCGTCTTCGGGGTCGGACAAAGTGCGCTTCTTCCGGACGCTGTTCGCCGCCCGGCCAGACATTTACGCTACGCGATGGGAGAACACCCGGACCGGTCGATCGGGCTGGGTACCAGCGGTCGCCGGCGGGTGGCGCAAGGGCTCGAACCGCCCGTACCTCCCGATGAGCGACGACGTGGTCACCGCGCACCTGACCGGCGATATTCACGTTGGGCTGTACCCGTTGCTGGACGGCGACCGATGCTACTGGCTGGCGGCGGACTTCGACGGAGCGGCCGCGATGTTGGACGCGCTGTCCTACCTGAAGGCTGCCCGAGCGCTCGGGGTACCCGGCACATTGGAGGTATCCCGATCCGGGTTGGGCGCCCACGTGTGGATCTTCTTCACCGGTCCGGTGCCGGCGGCGACCGCCCGGGCACTGGGCTCAGGGTTGCTGCGGGAGGCGATCGCGTTACGTGGACGCATGGACTTGTCCAGCTACGACCGGCTATTCCCCTCCCAGGACGTTCTTCCGACCTCCGGCAGTGTCGGCAACCTCATCGCCGCGCCGTTGCAGGGAACATGTCGCAAGGACGGCGCAACGGTCTTCCTCGATGTGGGCACGCTGGAACCGCACGAGGACCAATGGGCCTATCTATCCAGCCTGGGCCGGTTGTCAACCAAGGAGGTCGAGCGGCTCGCCGCCCGGGTCGCCACGGTGCGGGTCGGTACCGCCGTGGACCGGCTCACGCCGGCGACCGCGACACGCACCAGGCCGCGGGCCGCCCCGGTGGTGCAGGCCAAGCTGCGCGCGGGCATCAGCATCGACACCGCCCAGCTGACCCCAGCCGCCCTGGCGACGCTCAAGCACGCCGCGTCGATGCCGAACCCCGCCTTCTACGACAGGCAGCGGCGCCGGTTCTCCACCTGGGGCATCCCCCGGTTCCTGTGCAGCTACGACGAGACAGTCGACGGACACCTCGTGCTCCCGCGAGGGCTCGCCGAGGTGGTGTCCACCGTCATCGATCAGGCCGGCAGCAATCTCGAGGTGATCGACGAGCGATCAGCCGGGCAGACGCAAGACAACCTCGCGTGCACCGCCACGTTGCGCACCGAGCAAGCCGAAGCCGTTGCCGCCATGGTCCAGCACGAACTCGGCGTCCTGGTCGCACCTCCAGGCGCGGGCAAGACGGTGATCGCGTGCGCGTTGATCGCCGAACGGAAGACCTCGACGCTGGTCCTGGTGGACCGCAAAGCCCTGGCCGACCAGTGGCGAGTCCGGGTGTCCGAACTTCTCGGGGTCACCGCCGGCCAACTCGGCGGCGGCCGCAAGAAGATGCGCGGCACGATCGACATCGCCACGCTCCAGACGCTGTCCCGCCGCGACGACATCCCCGATCTGACCCAGAACTACGGGCTGATCGTGATCGACGAATGCCACCACATCCCGGCAGCGGCATTCGAGCACGCCGTCCGACAGATCCCCGCGAAAAGGTGGCTCGGACTCACCGCAACCCCCTACCGCCGTGACGAACTCGACGACCTCATTCACCAGCAGCTCGGCCCGATCCGCCACACCATGACCGATCCGCCGCCCGGCACCCTCACCTCTGCCGCCGAGAGTTCTCCGGAACGACGGCTCGTCGTGCACGCGACGACCTACGAATATCGCGGTGAAGCGCAACCGTCGCTACCGGGCGGTATGGCCGCGATCTACCGCGACTTGGTCGCCGACGACGACCGCAACCAGCAACTGGTGAGGGATGTGTTGGCGGCGCTCGACCGCGGCCGCCACTGCCTCGTCCTCACTCAATGGACCAAACACCTCGAGCTACTCGCCGCCAAACTCCAGGACGCCGGACACTCCCCCGCCGTCCTGCGCGGAGCGATGGGCACCCGAACCCGGACGGCGGCGCTCGACCAACTCGACCCCGAGAACGGACCGCTGCTCGTGCTCGCGACCGGACCGTACATCGGTGAAGGATTCGACTGCCCCGCGCTCGACACCGTGTTTCTGGCGGCGCCCATCGCATTCAAGGGCCGGCTCGTGCAGTACGTCGGGCGAATCTTGAGATCGTACCCCGGTAAGGAGTTCGCCGAGGTTCACGACTACCATGACATCCACACCGGCGTTCTGGCATCTTCGCTGAAGAAGCGCGCTCCTGGCTATCTCAACCTCGGCTTCCCCGACCCGCGCAAACTCCCACATCTCCCACCCGATCCGCCGGGCGACCTGACCGGACGGGACAGGGGTCCCGGGATCCGACGGATCAAGGGCGACCCGTGACTGCGGTTACCAGCCGTCCGCCATCGTCGCGTACCCACATTCGAAGCGCCGGGTCGATGGCGTCGAGGACGTACTCGAGGTCCGCGATTCGAGCGGGTAGGTTCTCGCGGATCAACGGCTCGTGGTGAGCAATCCGATTGCGGAGTTGATGTAAACGTATGACCGGTCGCTCCAGGCGGGCCCGGTCGCGTCCGGGGAGTTGAGGGAAGCCGTGGCGAATGGCCGGCCAGAGCGTGGAGCTGTAGCGCTTGGCCAGCAGGTACCGCCAGAATCCGAAGGGTAACTCCGCGACTATCTTGCCCGATGGCACGGCCGCAGAGCCGCTGATGCCACGGTCGTTCCAAGATCGACTGGGGTGAGGCTGGGTGACGTGACGATCTTGTCTGCGGTGGTTTGGTGATCTTCGGCGTGTCGCGACGGTAAGGCGAACGAAGCTCCGGTAGGACGAGCGGTCCTCTCACAGACTTCTC
>JAJCYC010000130.1 GCA_029263115.1 Pseudonocardia sp.
CCGGCCGTCCTCCAGCACCTGCAGGAGGGTGTTGTAGACCTCCTGGTGCGCCTTCTCGATCTCGTCGAACAGCACCACCGAGAACGGCTTGCGCCGCACCTTCTCGGTGAGCTGGCCGCCCTCCTCGTAGCCCACGTAGCCCGGAGGGGCACCGAACAGCCGTGAGGCGGTGTAGCGGTCGTGGAACTCGCCCATGTCGATCTGGATGAGCGCGTCGTCATCGCCGAACAGGAAGTTCGCCAGCGCCTTGGACAGTTCGGTCTTACCCACACCGGACGGGCCGGCGAAGATGAACGAGCCGGACGGGCGCTTCGGGTCCTTCAGGCCGGCGCGGGTACGCCGGATCGCCTGCGAGACCGCCCGGACGGCGTCCTCCTGGCCGATGATGCGCTTGTGGAGCTCGTCCTCCATGCGCAGCAGCCGGGAGGTCTCCTCCTCGGTGAGCTTGAAGACCGGGATGCCGGTCCAGTTCGCCAGCACCTCGGCGATCTGCTCGTCGTCGACCTCGGCGACCACGTCGAGGTCGCCGGACTTCCACTGCTTCTCCCGCTCACCCTTCTGCGCGAGCAGCTGCTTCTCCGAGTCGCGCAGGTGCGCCGCGCGCTCGAAGTCCTGCGCGTCGATCGCGGACTCCTTGTCCCGACGCACGTTCGCGATCTTCTCGTCGAACTCGCGCAGGTCCGGCGGGGCGGTCATCCGGCGGATGCGCATCCGGGCGCCGGCCTCGTCGATCAGGTCGATCGCCTTGTCCGGCAGGAACCGGTCGTTGATGTACCGGTCGGCCAGGGTGGCGGCGGCGACCAGCGCCGGGTCGGTGATGGTGACCCGGTGGTGCGCCTCGTAGCGGTCGCGCAGACCCTTGAGGATCTCGATGGTGTGGGTGACCGTCGGCTCGCCGACCTGGATCGGCTGGAAGCGCCGCTCCAGGGCCGGGTCCTTCTCGACGTACTTGCGGTACTCGTCGAGCGTGGTGGCACCGATGGTCTGCAGCTCACCCCGGGCCAGCATCGGCTTGAGGATGCTCGCGGCGTCGATCGCGCCCTCGGCGGCACCCGCACCCACCAGGGTGTGGATCTCGTCGATGAACAGGATGATGTCGCCGCGGGTGCGGATCTCCTTGAGCACCTTCTTCAGGCGCTCCTCGAAGTCACCGCGGTAGCGCGAGCCGGCGACCAGCGAACCGAGATCGAGGGTGTAGAGCTGCTTGTCCTTCAGCGTCTCGGGCACCTCGCCCTTGACCACCATCTGGGCCAGGCCCTCGACGACGGCGGTCTTGCCGACGCCGGGCTCGCCGATCAGCACCGGGTTGTTCTTGGTGCGCCGCGAGAGCACCTGCATGACCCGCTCGATTTCCTTCTCCCGGCCGATGACCGGGTCGAGCTTGCCCTCACGGGCGGACTGGGTCAGGTTGCGGCCGAACTGGTCGAGCACCAGCGAGCTGGACGGCGTGCCCTCGCCGCGGCCACCGCTGGCCTCGGCGGGCTCCTTGCCCTGGTAGCCGCTCAGCAGCTGCAGCACCTGCTGGCGCACCCGGTTGAGGTCGGCGCCGAGCTTGACCAGCACCTGCGCCGCGACGCCCTCACCCTCGCGGATCAGCCCGAGCAGGATGTGCTCGGTGCCGATGTAGTTGTGGCCGAGCTGCAGCGCCTCGCGCAGCGACAGCTCCAGCACCTTCTTGGCCCTCGGGGTGAAGGGTATGTGACCACTCGGCGCCTGCTGGCCCTGACCGATGATCTCCTCGACCTGCTGACGCACCCCCTCGAGGGCGATACCCAGCGACTCCAACGCCTTCGCGGCGACGCCCTCACCCTCGTGGATGAGGCCCAGCAGGATGTGCTCGGTGCCGATGTAGTTGTGGTTGAGCATCCGGGCCTCTTCTTGGGCCAGGACGACCACCCGCCTCGCGCGGTCGGTGAACCTCTCGAACATTCGCACTCCCTGACAGCTGAGCTGTGCCGTCCCGCTCCCGGGCGGTGCCGACACCGTATCCACCACTGTATCGGCAGGAGCGGGAGCATGGCTTGGTACGCACGGCTGGACCGTGCCCACGCCGTGCAACAAGTCCGGCCGGCCAGGAGATTCCCGGCCGGCCGGAGGCCTGTCCGCCCTCGGCGAACGGATGACCGAGGCGCCGCTCGGGCGCCGTGATCAGTACTCCTGGTGGTCAGTTCTCCTGGTGGTAAGCGTCCAGCACATCGGCCGGGATGCGGCCGCGGTCGGAAACCTTCATGCCGCGCTTGCGTGCCCAGTCCCGAATCGCCTGGTTCTGTTCCCGGTCGATCGACGGACGGCGGGCGACGGCCGCCGGGGCATTGCCACCGGAACGGCGGCGACCACCCGGGCGCCGGGCGGCGGCGACATAGGAAGCCAGGGCATCGCGCAGTTTCTCGGCATTAGCGTCGGACAGGTCGATCTCGTAGCTCTTGCCGTCCAGCCCGAACTCGACGGTCTCGTCGGCACGGTCGCCGTCCAGATCGTCGATCAATGAGACCGTGACTTTCTGTGCCACTGTGGCAGCCCTCCAGATGACAAATTTCAACGCGAGCGCGATGAGGGGAAGCGGTCGGTTCTACGTCGATCCGTGGGGCCGATCCGCCGGGTGTGCACAAGATTAGCCCCCATTCGGCGCCGATGTCGAGTCCGACCCGGCCACAACAGGTCGGATCAGGCACTCATTCCGGGCGTACCAGCGGAAAGAGGATCGTTTCACGGATACCGAGACCGGTGAGAGTCATCAGCAACCGGTCGACCCCCATTCCCATCCCGCCGCTCGGCGGCATTCCGTATTCGAGGGATCGGAGGAAGTCCTCATCGAGTCGCATCGCCTCGACGTCCCCGGCGGCGGCCAGCAGCGACTGCGCCTCCAGCCGCTCGCGCTGCACCACCGGGTCCACCAGCTCGGAGTACGCAGTGGCCAGCTCGGTGCCGAAGACAATGAGGTCCCAGGCCTCGGCCAGCCGCGGGTCGTCGCGGTGCTGGCGGGTCAGCGGCCGCACCTCGGTGGGGTAGTCGCGCACGAAGGTCGGCTCGACGAGCGTGTGCTCGACGAGCTTCTCGAATAGCTCGAGCGCGATCACGCCACCGGTGGCATTGTCCGGAATCGGGACCTCGTGCCGGGTGGCATGGTGACGCAGAACGTCGATCGGAGTGTCCGGCGTCACTTCTTCACCCACCGCTTCGGACACCGCGTCGTACAGAGTGACCTCACGCCACTTACCGCCGAGATCGTGTTCCCGACCGTCGGCGTGCCGCACGACGGTGGAACCGAACACGGCGCGCGCACAGTCGGTCACTAGAGTCTGGGTAAGCTCTGCCAT
Source organism: Pseudonocardia sp. (assembly GCA_029263115.1). Taxonomy (GTDB): domain Bacteria; phylum Actinomycetota; class Actinomycetes; order Mycobacteriales; family Pseudonocardiaceae; genus Pseudonocardia. The sequence continues at coordinate 3,318 of JAJCYC010000130.1, forward strand.
CGTGTCGTAGCTTCCGTATGCCTCGTACGCCTCGAGCATCGCGAACTCCGGGGAGTGCGACGAGTCGATGCCCTCGTTGCGGAAGTTGCGGTTGATCTCGAACACCCGCTCGATACCGCCGACCACGCTTCGCTTGAGGTACAGCTCCGGAGCGATCCGCAAGTACAGTTCGGTGTCGAGTGCGTTGGAGTGCGTGACAAAGGGCCGCGCGGTGGCACCACCGTGCAGCAACTGGAGCATCGGTGTCTCGACCTCGATGAAATC
>JAJCYC010000131.1 GCA_029263115.1 Pseudonocardia sp.
GTACGCACCGCTCACCAGCCCATATCCACCGGGTTTGAGCTGGTCAACACTTCAAGAGGCCTCAACACCGGTTCCTCGCGTATGCCTTCCCGTCTCGCTCACCGGGCCCGACCCATCCGGCAGTACTCGAGCCGACCCGACCTCGTCGCGGCTGCTCCCACCCTCCCCACCGACCCGTGGATCAGGCTGCCGCCAGCTTCACCCAACCGCTACGACGGCCAGGCCATGGACGGTCTCTCACCTCCATCCGGACAAACAGCGCCTCGCGGCGCACCACCGTTGTTTTTACAGTCCCGCGACTGGTGTCAACGGCAGCTTGAGTTCTAGTCAACGTCGCAACGGTGGCTGATTCGGCGAGGCTAGCAACTGCTCGAACAGGTCCGCTGGCGCATGATCGTCGAGAACCATTCTGGGGCGTCTGTTGATCTCGTCCTCGACTGCGAGTAGATGCTTCGGCCCGTGGATCGCGAGGTCGGGTCCTGGTCCCCAGATGGTCTGCCAGGAGCGGCAGGCTGCGGTACGCATCTCGGTCGTGTCGCCGAGGACTACGTTCGTGCATGATCGCCAATCTGTTCGCTGCGTTGGGTGAAGCAGTCGCGCTGGGCCGGGGACAGCTGCCTGAACGTCGTCATCTTCTCGATTACCTTCATCAGTGTGTCGACGTCGACCGCCGGGTCGGCGCCGTGGCGTTCACCGCAGGTGGTGCTCGCCTCCAGGGCGGCCAGGATGCCCACGCAGGGGGTCAAGCGGGCCCTGCGGGCGGTCAGTTCGGTCTCCACCCCCTGAAGGTGAGCGCGCAGAGTGGCCGGTGTTGACGACGACCGCCCAGCGAGCAGGGCGCGATCTCTCCCAAGCCCAGTCCCATCTGCCGTAATGCCAGCACCCGGTACAGCCGGGTCACATCCGCGCCGTGGTCGCAGCGGTGCCCGCCCGGGGTCCGTCCGCCGCCGCAGCTGCGGGTCGGACAAGAACCGCAGCAGCGCCACGCGACCGCAATCCCAGCTAAACGTGTGAGTGCGGATGATGTCCAGCGGGGCTCTTCTGCTGTGCCTCGCGCGTCACGGTTGCTCGTCGTCCACCATCGGGGAGCCGAGGCTCGCGGCGAGGTGCAGGGCCAGCTCCAGGGCGAGGCGGCGTTCGCCGAGGGGGTGGCCCAGGATCTGCTGAGCGCGCTGCAGGCGGTAGCGCACGGTGTTGTGGTGGATGCCGAGCCGAGCGGCGGTGGCGCGGTAGTTGCTGTTGGCGGCGAAGAACTCCGCCAGTGTCGCGCGGAGCCGGCGTGTCGCGGCGTCGTCGCCGGTGAGTCCGCCCAGCTGGGCGCGGACGAACGCCCGGCACCGGTCGGGGTCGGCCGAGCAGATCACCGCGACCGCGACGTCGTCGTAATAGGTGAGTGTGCCGGGACCACGCCTCGCGAGGTCGGCGACCCGCAGGGCGGCGAGCGCCTCGCGGTGGCTCTCCCGGAAGCCGGCCAGCCCGAACCGGGGGCGGCCGGCGGCCGCTGTCAGAGCCGCCGGCGGTGCCGGCACCTTCGGTCGTTCGTCGCCAGGGTAGGAGACCCAGCACCACGTCGTGCGCACATCGATGCGGACGATCAATGGCCGTGCTGGGGTGATCGCCTCGGCGAACCGGCGCGCGTCCGCGTCCGGGTTGGTCCCGCTGGGCTCGTGGCGCAGCACGAGCGCGAGGTGTCGGCCATGGAGGTGGTAGCCCAGGCGCGCGCTGGTCGCCGCCTGATCGAGGTCGGGGTCAGCTAAGGCCCGGCGGACGTCGTCGAGGTGTGCCAGGGAGCGTTCGCGCCCGATGCGCTCGGCCTCCTCCCGGTACTCCTCGGCCACCCGTTCGCTGATCTGGTCGAGCCAGCCGAACATGAAGCTGGTGCCGGCCTGCGCGATCGCGACCGCGTCGTCGCCGGCCCTCACCCGTCGCCGGACCGCGGCGGCCCAGTGCTCGGTCCAGAACTGGGCGCCGATGCGGTAGGCGCGCATCACGGCGGGGAGCTGCAGCCCGTGTCGGGCGAGTTCGCGGGTGAGCTGGCGGACCTCGACCGTGGGTGCCACTGCGGGTATCGCCACGTTGCGGGCCAGGCCGTCGATGATGGAGTTGGCGTTGGCCTGGCAGGTGGCCACGACGAGCGCGCCGGGCTCCCCGGAGCCGAACTCGGGAAGGTATGCCGCGATGTGGGCGGCCGTCCGTTTCCCGAGGTCCGCCGATGTCGGCAGCAACTCCACCGCGATCTCACGGATGCGGACCCCCGTATCCGGGTCCGCCGCCGGGCTGGCCATGGGCCATAGCTTCCCTGCGGATGCGCCAGACGGTCAAATTCTTCCGGTTCGGTTGACCGGTTGACCGTAGCCGTGGCTGTCCGCAAATCGTAGGGTCGGCACAACGTTCGCCTGGGAGGAGTTTGTGGTGCGGTCGGATTGCGATGTGGTGGTCGTCGGGGCCGGGTTCGCCGGGCTGTACGCGGTGCACAGGCTGCGCGACGAGCTCGGGCTGCGGGTGCAGGGCTTCGAGCGGGCCGGCGGTGTCGGCGGGACCTGGTGGTGGAACCGCTACCCGGGAGCCCGCTGCGACATCGAGTCGGTGCACTACTCGTACTCGTTCTCCGAGGAGATCCAGCGCGAGTGGCGGTGGAGCGAGCGCTATTCGGCGCAGCCGGAGATCCTGCGTTACCTGGAGTTTGTGTCGGACAAACTGGACCTGGCACGCTCGTTCCGCTTCGGCACCAGCGTCACCTCAGGGCAGTGGGACGACAAGACGCACCGCTGGACCATTCACACCGACGACGGCCAGTCGATCGAGACTCGTTTCGTGCTGACCTGCACCGGTAACGTCTCGATCGCCAAGTCGTTCGACGAGTTCCCCGGCCTCGACACCTTCACCGGCGAGGTGTACTCGACCAGCACCTGGCCGCACGAACCAGTGGACTTCGCGGGCAAGCTGGTGGGCGTGATCGGCACCGGGGCCAGTGGCATGCAGGCCATCCCGGTCATCGCCGAGCAGTGCGAGCAGCTGACGGTGTTTCAACGCACCGCCAACTACGGGGTGCCGAGTCGCAACCGGCCGGTTTCCCCCGAGGAGCAGCGCCGACTTGCCGAGAGTTCCGCCGAATCTCGTGCGCTGTCGCGGATGCGCTCGCTCGGCGTGCCGTATGCGCGGCCCGAGCCGAGCGCGCTTCAGGTGAGCCCCGAGCAACGCCGCGCCCGTTACGACGAGCTGTGGGCCAGGGGCGGCTTCGAGCTGCTGGTATCCAGCTACGCCGACCTGCTGATCGACGAGGACGCGAACGAGACACTGGCGGAATACATTCGGGAGAAGATCCGGGAGCGCGTCGGCGACCCGGAGCTCGCCGAGAAGCTGTGCCCGCACGACCATCCGTACGCCACCAAGCGGCCGCCCCTGGAAACCGACTACTACGAGGCGTTCAACCGCGACAACGTCGCGTTGGTGGACGTGCGCGCCGATCCCATCCGGGAGGTCACCGAGACCGGTATTCGCATCGGTGAGGCCGAGCATCCGCTGGACGTGATCGTGCTCGCTGTGGGCTTCGACGCGTGGACCGGCGCGCTAAAGAACTTGGGCCTGGTGGGCCGCGACGGTGTGAAGTTGGCGGACGCCCTCACCGACTACGCGAAGACCTACTTCGGGATCGCGACCGCGGGTTTCCCCAATCTGTTCACCATCACCGGGCCCACCAGCGCGGTGGTGTTCTACAACAACCCACTGGCGATCGAAGATCATGTCGATCTCGCGACCGATGCGATCAAGTACACGCTGGACGCGGGCGCCGACACCTTCGAGGCGGACGAGGTCGCGGAACGGGCCTGGAAGAAACTGGTCGACGGCATCGTGTACAGCACCCTGCTACCGCGGGCCAACTCCTGGTACATGGGTGCGAACGTGCCGGGCAAGAAGCGGGGGGCCTGGTGTTGGCCGGCCGGCGCGCCGCTCTACCGCGCAATGGTGGCCGACTCCGTGACTCGCGACTACGCCGGGTTCCGCATCGGGGGCAAGCCCGCGCAGCCGGTGCCCCCGATGATCGAGCTGGACGCGAAGGTGGCGCTGCTCGTAGGCATGATGGCCGATCAGGAGACCACACCGCTGGAGGACTGCTCGGTGGCGCAGGCGCGCGAGGCCATCGAGGGCTTCGCCGCCCTGCAGAAGCCGGCACAGGAATCCGTCGCCGTGACCGAGACCAGCTACCGCGGGCCCGGCGGCGATCTTCCGGTGCGTGTCTACCGCCCGCAAGCAGCGGCGGGGCCGCTGCCGGTGGTCGTGTTCTACCACGGCGGCGGCTTCATCGCCGGTAGCATCGACATGTGCGCCGCGCCCGCCGCCAACCTGGCCGAGGAACTCCAGGCCGTGGTGATCACACCCAGCTACCGGTTGGCGCCGGAAGCGCCGTTTCCGGCGGCCACCGATGACACCTACGCGGCGCTGTGCTGGGCCGCCGAGAACGCGGGGGCGTACGGCGGCGACCCGGCCCGGCTCGTCGCGATGGGCGAGAGCGCGGGCGGCCAGCTGGCCGCCGTCGCCGCGCAGCGCGCCCGCGACGATGAGAATGGTCCGGAGCTGCTTGCGCAGGTGCTGCTCTACCCGACGATCTCGGCTGACGCGGACACGGCATCCCGCCAGCGCTACGCCGCCGGCCCAGTGCTGACCACCGCTGCGGTACGTCGCATGTGGTCGGACTACCTGGGTGCCGCTGGAGACGTCACCTCGCCACTGGCCTCGCCCGATCGTGCCCCCTCGCTCGCGGATCTGCCGCCGGCGCTGGTGCTGACCGCGCAATGCGACCCCATGCGCGACGAGGGTGAAGAATACGCCCACGCGATGCGGTCGGCCGGTGTGCCCGTGGAACTGCACCGTCTCGACGGACTCGTGCACGCCGCCTACCACATGTCGGCGGTGGTACCGAGGGCGGCGGAGTTCAACGCGGCGATCACGGTGTTCCTGGCGGACTTGCCGACCCCGGCGCGGGCGGTCGCATGATTCGTCGCGGCATCCGCACGGGAAGGGCGGCCATCCGCCAATGCCCTGATCGCCTGTTGCGACGGCCTCACCGGCTTGCCTGACGCCATCACCAGCGTCTTCCTGGACACGGTCGTGCAAACCTGTGTGGAGCATTATGCCGATCGGATTATGCCGAGACTGGTATTTCGGAGCGGGTGACCAGGTCTTTGGGTTGGGTTGGTCGGCATAATCCGGCGAGTTGACCGACGCCCCAGTGCCTGCCCGATAACGGCTGGAACGACCGATGCCACCCGTTCGCCCGGACCAAGACCGCCGAAGAGATCCTCGCCAAAGCCGACCGCAAAACTACTTCAGCGACGACCACAGACCAGGTCACCTCCAGTCTGCTGGGCGCACGAAAGCCCGAGGCTAGCGCTCCGTGCGGTGCTGTGCTCATAGATCAGCGGGCGCTTGGCCTGGACGGCGCCGCCGGCGACGGCGTGAGCGTGGGCGGTCGGCCGTACGGCGGCCGCTCGGGGTCGATCAACTCGTCGTGACGGTCCAACACGGCGGTGACCTCATCGAGGTCCTCCTCGCTCAGCTGCCAGCCAGCCCCGGCCATATTCGCGGCCAGCTGCTCGGGCGTGCTCACGCCCGCGATCACCGACCCGATCAGGGGGTTGGCCAGCAGCCACGCGATGGCCAGCTCACCGATGCTCCGGCCGCGTTCCCGGGCGAAAGCGGTCAGCTCCGCGAGCGCACGGTGATTGCGCTCGGTGTCCATGACCTTGATGATCCCGCTGCCGGCGGCGCCCCGGCTGCCCGGCGGCGGTGGCTCGCCGGACCGGTACTTGCCGGTGAGGAAACCACCGCCGAGCGGGTGGTAGGGCAGCAGACCCAGCCCGTACTCCGCGCAGAACGGCAGCACCTCAGTCACCGCCTGCCGGGCGAGCAGGTGGTGGTAGTTCTGCACGGACACGAACCGGGCCGTGCCCAGCGCCCCCGCAACATGGGCCGCCTCGGCCAACCGCCACGCCGAGTAGTTGCACGCTCCCAGCGCGCGGACCTTGCCGGCCGTGACCAGCCCGTCCAGGGCGGTCAGGATGTCCTCGGCGCGGGCCCCCGGGTCGGGCAGGTGAAGCTGGTAGAGGTCGATCCGGTCGGTGCCCAGCTGGCGCAGGCTCCCCTCGGCCTGCGCCCGGATCCGGTCGCCCACCGACTCGGTACCGAGGTCGAGCAGGTTGAACTTGGTGGCGATCAGCACCTCGTCCCGACGGCGGGCCAGCGCGCGGCCGAGGAACTGCTCGGAGTGGCCCTGCCCGTAGATGTTGGCCGTATCCACGAAATTGACCCCGAGGTCCAGCGCGGCGTCCACGACCCGCTTGGTCGCCGACTCGTCGAGGCGGGGTGGTCCGAAGGTGTTACCACCCAGCCCTACGGCGGACACCAATAATTCGGAGGAGCCGAGCCTGCGACGGTGCGGCGCTACGTCCCTTGCCGTGTCTGGTCCTAGCATCTGCGCCTGGCACCTCTGGTGAAATCGGTCAGCACCCGTGTTGTTCGCCGAGCCAGTCGCGCAGCACCGAGACCATAGCGCTTGTGCGGACCATCCGGCGGGTTGATCATGAACCGAACGTAGCCGGATCACGCGATGTAATTGAACTTGGCCCGCCACTGGAGGGGATTCGAAGAGGATTTCGATCTACATATGATCAGTGAAGATCGCTTCGCGGCGCCTCTGGGTGAGCATGTCGAGCGCGGCGCCGCCGACAGATTGTACCAGATCTCCAGGTAGTCGAAGATCGCGTTGGCGAGCTCGACCGGGTTTGCCAGCGTTGCCTGCTCCCCGAGCTCCGAGTTTAGCTCGCTCGCTGCATGGCGCGGAGTTGGTCGAGATAGCCCTCCGCTTCGGGCTCGCCGGCGTACCGCTCGGCGAGGATGTGTCCGAGGTCGCGCGAAACCATGGCAAGTGACGGAAGCGATTTGCGGTCTCCGGTGATGGCGCGGCCACGGGCTACGGCTTCGTCGAGGTCGCCTTCGCGGGCGGCGACGACGCCGAGGGTGATCTGGGCTTCGGCGATGCGCGCGTCGGTCGAAGTCGGTGCTGGCGCGGATCACCTCCTCGGACAGCTCGCGGGCGAGGTCGTTGTCGCCGGCGTGGCGGCGCAGTCCATGGCGTAGAAGTCGAACTTGGAGTCGACGACGAAGTGGTTCTCGACGTTCTCCGGGTAGGGCATGGAGTCGAGCAGTAGTCGGCCGCGTTCGAGGGCGTCGCGCATTTCGGGTGCTCGGCCCATCCGTGAAGATCCAGACTGTCACGCACAAGACGGCCCGCCGGAACGGCAAGCCGCTCAAGACGTACAAGATCCGGTATGAGGAGGTTGTGCGCGACCCGGCCACCGGGCAGCCCGTCATGACCCCAGAGGGTTCGTCGCAGAAGCGCAGCCGCAGCGAGACCTACCCGACGTACGACGCGGCCGACGCCCGACGCCGGGAGATCGAGTCCGAGCGCGCCGCCACCGGGGCAGTCACCGGCCGCGAGGCGCGGCTAGAGCCGTTCGCGGTGTTCGCCAATGCGTGGTTCGACTCGCTCGCCGGGGGAGTGAAGGCGCGGACGCTGGCGGAATACCGGCGCATCTACAAGACGTACGTCGCGCCCCAGTTCGGCGCGCGGGCGGTTGGCGCGATCTCGCCCGCCGACGCTCGGCGGTTCCGGGCCGACCTCGTGGGGCGGGGTCTGGCACGGGGGACCACCAAGCACGCGTTTGACGTGTTCCGGCGCATTCTCGACCTCGCCGTTGTGGACGGCGCGATCCCGACCAACCCGGCCGCCGTGCTCCCGCGCAACCGCCCCACCGGGGACGCTGAACCCTTCGCCCCGCACCCCCTCACCCCGGAGCAGGTGGCGGCAGTGGCCGGCCACATCGGCGCGAGCTACCCGGTGTACGGGCTCGTGGTGCTGTTCCTGGCGTACTCGGGGCTCCGCGCGGCGGAACTGGCCGGGCTGGAGATCGGAGACCTACGCCTTGGCCCTGCCCCCTCCATTGTGGTGCGCCGGACGAAGCGGAAGGTGAAGGGCGGCTGGGAGACCGGCACACCGAAGTCTCGCAAGAGCCGCCGCACGGTGCCGCTTGACGCGTGGTTGGCGGACGACCTCCGGGCGTACTTGCAGCTTCACCCGCACGCGGGTGACCCGTCAGCACCGCTGTTCCCTGCCCGCTACGGCCGGAACGCGCCCGGCGTGTCCCGGTCCGCGCTGACCGCGAGCCCTGACGCCCCCGCCCCGCTCGACTCCTACAACTGGGCGGTGCCGCTGGAGCCGGGCACCTTCTACAGCAACTACTTCCGCTCCGCCTTGGCCGCCGTTGGCCTGCCCGCGTCCGCCCCGGCTACCGAGGATTCGCCCGCCGTGCATGGCGTCCGACTTCATGATCTTCGCCATTCGTTTGCCGTGATCTCGCTGTCGGCCGGGGCGCACTACATGCAGGTCTCGAAGTGGCTCGGCCACGAGTCCTACGTGACCACGCTAACGATCTACGCAGAGGGCGGCAAGGCCGTTCCGCTCGCCCGGCCGACCGCGCCGGCCAAGCCCGCCGACAAAGTCGTCCAGTTCCGGCGGCGCGTCACGGGGTAGAGCCGGGCTTCCGGTGAACGGTCCGCCACACTGCGGGCTGTGCCTCCGGTCGATATAACGTCCTTGCTTCCCGCGCTCACCACGGCGGGCGGCGCGCTCGCCGGTGTCCTATTGACGCTGGCGATCACGTCAGTCCTCTCGGCCCGGCAGCGACGCCACGAGAGGCAGGGGCGGGCATTCGACGTACGGCTCCAGGTCTACGCGGACTACCTGCATGACGTTGAGGCGTTCGCGCGTGTACGGCAGGAACTGGAGGAGGCAAACGATCTTCTCCGGAAGGTCATCGAGATGCGCAAGGCCGTCCGCGCGCTGAAGAACGAACTTGCTGCCGCCACGGAACGGGTCAACAAGGGCGGGTCTCCTGCGGACGTTGAGGCGCTGGCGGCGGAGAAGCGGAACGCCGAGGCGGAGCTGGAACTAGGTCGGCGCTCGATCGACCGCAACGACGAGAAGCTGGAGAAGGCTCGCGGGGCGGGGGAGCAGTACCTGAACAAGATCTATCTCCTGCGATCCCGGATCGAGGTGCTATGTGACTTGCCGACGTTGGAGGCGACAGCGGCGATCATGGAGAACCTCGCCCGAGACGAGGCCCCGACCGTCGGGCACCGGATGGAGTTCAGGGACGCGGTGCGCCGCGAGCTTGGCCTCGACCGGCGGTGTTGGCCCGCCAGGGTCAAGAGCTGGGCGCGACGCCAGATCCCGTACTGGAGGAAGAAGATCGCAAAGTGGCGGTGCGAGTAGGTCCTCGCCCACGGAGCGCGGTGCTCGCTGGCCTGGAGCCCCGGCCCGCCTACTCGGCGGTCACCGGGGCTCTTGCGCGTCTGCTGGGCGCTCGGGACTACCGCTGGTTCAGCCAGGCGATGCGGTCGGAGGTAAACCGGAACGACGGGTCGTACAGCACGATGTATTGGCCGGGCGGTGTGCCCTGCTGAGCGTTGAAGCACACGTCGCCGGACGCTCGCCCGCCGGGGGCGATCTGCCCGGCTTGCAGTAGGGTGTTGCTACCCATGAAACCGGTCATGAGGATGGTGCCGTTCGGGTCCTGCAGCTTCCAGTCGAAGCCGCCATTGAAGTCAACTGGTTCCTTCCGCCCGTTCTGGTAAGCGACTGGACTGCACAGTGTTTTCCCTAGCGTCGCATCGCCCGGCTTGAGCGGACCGGCCGTCACGGTCAGTCCTTCGGCGTTGACCGCGTCACCCGCTTTCGCCACAACATCCTTATCGGTCGCACCTGGGAATGCCGGAGATCCGGCCGGGGCTGCCGCCGAGCCACCCGGCGTGACCGAGGGCGAATCACCGTCCCCGCCAGAGACACTGATGATGACGATGAGCACAAAGAGCACTAGCGGAATGATGAAGCGCTTCTTCTTGAACCAGGGCCGTTGAGCCTGGATCCACCGTCGAAGTTCTTGACGTCCAATAGTTGATCTTGAGTCTGTGTGAGGGCTTTCGGGCGTGGGTGATCGACCGGTCTGTCCGGTTCTTCCACTGGTGGTCTTCGGTCGTGGCCCCTGGGGTGGGGCGG
>JAJCYC010000132.1 GCA_029263115.1 Pseudonocardia sp.
CACGCGCAGCCAGGGTTCCTACGCACTGGCCGGCCTCGCCGGGTTGGTGCTGCTCTTCGTCGGGATGTTGCTCGCCGGGTACGTACCGGCGCTGGAGGCCAGCCTCAGCCCCGACGAGCTGGCCGCGCACTACCGGGAGAACACATTCCTGGTCCGCCTCGGGGTGCTGCTGATCATCATCGGCTGCGCCGGATGGGCTTCGGTGGTGGCGGTGGTGTGGGTGCAGCTGCGCCGGCTGCCCGACTCCGGGGGACCCGCCGCGGCGTTGCACCTGGTCACCGGAACGACCACCTACGTGTTCCTCTCGTTGTTCGGGGTGCTGTTGGCCGCCGCCGCGTTCCGGCCGGAGCGGGCGCCGGAGATCACCCAGATGCTGCACGACATCGGCTGGTACATGGCGTTCCTGGCCGCTGTGCCGTTCGTGGTTCAGGCGCTGGTGGTCGGGCTGGCCGTCCTCGGCGATCGGAGCCCGCACCCGGTGTACCCGCGCTGGGTGGGCTTCGTCGGGCTGTGGGTGGCGATCGCGCTGCTGCCCGGTGACATCCTGCTGTTCTTCAAGACCGGCCCGTTCGCCTACCACGGGGTCATCTCGTACTGGATCCCGCTGTTCGGCTTCGGTGGCTGGTGGATGGTGCTGGCGGTGGCCGCGCTGCGCGCCTCCCGGGCGGAGACCGCCGGCTCGTCGAGCGGGTCGGCGACAGCCTGAGCGGAATGCCGGGCGGGGCTCGGCTGTTCAACAGGTAGTTGAGCAGTCAAGGAGGTCGTCATGCCAGCCGTCACCGTCGCCGACATCACCACCCTGGCCCGGGTCCCCGAGCCGGCCGCCGCCGCGGTTGCGCGTCCGGTCCGCTCGGTCACCGACGCCCCGTCCGGGTTCGAGGGCGAGGGCTTCCCGGTGCGCCGGGCGTTCGCCGGGGTGGACCTGGCCGATCTGGACCCGTTCGTGCACCTCGACCAGATGGGCGAGGTGGAGTACGCCCCCGGTGAGCCGCGCGGCACGGCGTGGCACCCGCACCGGGGATTCGAGACGGTCACCTACCTCATCGACGGCACCTTCGAGCACCAGGACAGCCACGGCGGCGGCGGGGTGATCACCGACGGGGACACCCAGTGGATGACCGCCGGCGGTGGCATCCTGCACATCGAGCGGCCATCGGAGAAGCTGGTGGCCAGTGGCGGGCTGTTCCACGGCCTGCAGCTGTGGGTGAACCTGCCGCGCGAGCTCAAGCGGGTGCAACCGCATTACCAGGACCTGCGCGGCAGTGACGCCGTCGTACTCGCGTCCGGTGACGGCGGGGCGCTGGTGCGGCTGATCGCCGGCTCGCTGCCCGGATCGGACGTGGCCGGTCCGGGTTCGACCCGCACCCCGATGGCCATGCTGCACGCCTCGCTCAGCCCCGGCGCCCGGCTGCGGCTGCCGTGGCCCGCCGACTTCAACGCGCTGCTCTACGTGCTCGGCGGCGCCGGCACGGTCGGCCCGGACGCGCGCCCGGTGCGCACCGGGCAGTTGGTGGTGTTCGGCGCGGGTTCGACGCTCACCGTGTCCGGCGCGGCCGGGCAGGACTGCCGGCACCCGACGCTGGACGTGGTGGTGCTCGGCGGCGCGCCGATCCGTGAGCCGGTGGCCTGGGGCGGGCCGTTCGTGATGAACACCCGTGCGGAGGTGCTCGAGGCGTTCGACGACTTCCAGCGCGGACGGTTCGGCCAGGTGCCGAGCGCGGGCGGCTGACCGGGGCCGGGTGTCCGGGGCACACACCTACGCGCAGCACCGCCCGCGAGCTGGCAACCTGGAGGAGGCCCGCGCGTCCACCCATCGGGTGGCCCGGCGGGTCACGTATGGTGTCGAGTCGGCTGACGACGGAACGGGTGATGGCAGGGATGAACCGGGACCGCGCCCGCAACGGCTGGAACGGGCGGCCGCGGCAGGCCGGCCGGCCGGACCGTCGGGGCCCGCCCGCCCGCCGTACCGGACCGACCGCCATCCTGCCCACCGACCCGCGGGCCGGCCCGCCGCCGGGCACCCGTGGCGGCCCGCCGCCGGCTCCCGAGGGTTACCCACCGAGGGATGGCTACCGCCCCATCTCGGGCGATCGGACCGAGCTCTATCCCGGCCAGGGCTACCCCGACGACCGTCGCCCCGCGCAGGGACCTCCGCCGCGCGGCTACCCCCCACCGGGCGGCCGCCCGCCACCCGGGTCGGGCCGCCCGCCGACGAACCGTCCCGCGCGGCGGCCGCGGTGGGGCCGGCGGCTGAAGGTCGCGCTGATCCTGCTGCTGGTGGCAGTGGTCGGGTTCGGGGTATACGTCGACACCAAGCTCACCCGGGTCTCCGCGCTCAAGGGCGGCGCCGAGCAGACCAGCGAGGGCACGAACTGGTTGATCGTCGGCTCGGACAGCCGCGCCGACCTCACCGAGCAGCAGGAGCAGAAGCTGGCCACCGGCAACGCGGCCGGCCAGCGCACCGACACGATCATGCTGCTGCACCACGGTAGTTCCGGCGCGGTGCTGGTCAGCCTGCCCCGGGACTCGCTGCTGTCCATCCCCGGGCACGGCCGCAACAAGCTCAACGCGGCGTTCGCGTTCGGCGGCGAGCAGTTGCTGGTGCGCACCGTCGAGCAGGCCACCGGCCTGGAGATCGACCACTTCGCCGAGATCGGGTTCGGCGGCTTCGTCGAGGTGGTGGACGCGGTGGGCGGGGTGGACGTCTGCATCCCCGAGGCGATCCGGGATCCGCTGGCCGGGTTGCGGGTCAAGGCCGGCTGTCAGGAGCTGGACGGGCAGACCGCGCTGGGCTATGTCCGCACCCGGGCCACCCCACGCGCCGACCTGGACCGGGTCGAGCGGCAGCGGCAGTTCCTGTCCGCGTTGATGAAGCGGGCGTCCAGCCCCACCACGGCGCTCAACCCGTTCCGGGTGGTCGCGCTGGTGGAGGCGCTGCCCGGCGCGTTGAAGGTCGACTCCGGTGACCACGCGTGGCACCTGCTCGGGTTGGCGGTGGCGATGAAGTCGCTGTCCGGCGGCGGCGGGGTGACCACCACGGTGCCGATCAGCGGACTGGACAGCGTGAACGGGTCCTCGGTGGTGCGCTGGGACTCCACCCGGGCGAAGGCGTTGTTCGGAGCGCTGGCCAGGGACGAGACACCGCCCAAGAGCTCACTCGGCTGACCGGGCCGACTCCGTTCGAGGATCGGCCGGGCCGGTCGTCGATGTGCCGAAATCGGCACATCGACCTCACAGGTCGACCCGGGACGTGACCTCGGTGTGACCCGATCGCCGGCCGGAGACCTGACCTCGGCGCAACCACCGGCCACGGGCGTGCCCTACCGTGTGCGGCCATGACCAGCAGCGCGCCTGAACGCCCGGGCCCGCCCGTGCCGCCCGACCGGCAGCGGGCCCCGACGGGCGGCGAGCCCGCGTCCGAACCGTCCGAACCGTCCGCCGACCCGGACCGGTCGGGCCGCCGGGAGCAGCTGCGCTGGTTCGGCATGCTCTGGGTGATGGGGCTGGCGTTCCACTACACCGACAGCTCCCCGACCAGCGCGCTGCCGATCCTGCTGGTCGGCCTGCCGCTGCTGGTGTTCCCGTCCTCGTTGCTGGCGTTCGCCGCGGTCGCGGTGGCCGCCGCCGTGCAGACCGTGCGGGTGCTGCCGGCGCCGGCCAACCACCAGATGCTGAGCCTGCTGGTCGCGCTCGGTTTCGGGGTGGCCGCGCTGGTGACGGCGGTCCACATGCTCGCCAACCGTCGCCACCCGGAGCGCCCGGACCACCCGGACCACCCGGACACCGCCGGGTCGTTCGCCGAGCGCTGGGTGGACACCGCCCGCACCCCGGTGGGGCTGACCCTGCTGGTGGTCTACGCGTTCACCGTGTTCCACAAGCTCAACACCGCGTTCTTCGACCCGGCGAACTCGTGCGCCGGCACCCAGCTGAGCCGGATCGCCGGGCTGTTCGGCCAGGGCCGGGTGCAGTTCCCGGCGATGGTGGTACAGGCCAGCGCGGTCGGCACGGTGGTGGTCGAGGTGGCGATCCTGGTCTGCCTGGCGCTGCCCCGGCTGCGCCGGTGGGGCCTGGTGCTGGGCGTCGGGTTCCACTCGCTGCTCGCGCTGGCCTCGTTCTACGACTTCTCGACCATGGTGTTCGCCATCTACCTGCTGCTCGTGCCGCCCGCCCTGCTCGCCGGGCTGGGTCCCCGAGCGGCGCGGCTGCGGCTGATCGCGCTGTCCGCGTTCGGCGTGCACATGCTGGTCGGCCTGGTCGCCGCAATCAGTTCAGCGCTGCCCGGGCTGACCGCGCTGAACTGGCACCCGATGCTGGTCGCCACCTGGTACGCGGCGGTACTGCCGCTGATGGTGTCGGTGACCCGCGCCGCGTTCGCCCACCGCCCGGCCTCCGCAACGCCCGGTCACCCGGATCCCGGCGCGGCCTGGCCCGGGTGGCGCCTGCGTCCGGCGCTGCTGCTGGTGGTCCCGCTGCTGGCGTTCGTCAACGGGGCGGCCCCGTACCTGGGGTTGAAGTCCACCGCCAGCTACTCGATGTTCAGCAACCTGCAGACCGAGGCCGGCGCCGGCAACCACCTGCTGCCCGGGGTCACCGCGCTCCAGCTCGCGCCGTTCCTGAACGACACCGTCACCCTGACCTCGGTGACCCTGCCCGACCCGGGCCGGTACGCGTCGCGGGTTGGCGGCGCCTACGACCTGGAATGGCTCGGCTGGACCAAGGAGAAGCCGCCGGTGGTGGTGCCGTGGCTGGAACTGCGCCGGCTGGTCGCGTTCTGGCGGGACGCCGGGATCGCCGGTGTGCGCCTGGAGTACGTCCGGGACGGCGTGCCGACGGTGGTCCCGGACGCCGCCGCCGACCCGGAGCTGGGCGCGCCGATGCCCTGGTGGCAGAGCCACCTGCTGGCCTTCCGCGCGATCGACTCCGGCTCGGGCCCGGACATCTGCCGCTGGTGAGGTCGCCGAAGCGCAGCCTTCGGACACGAACATATGTTCGCACCGTGCACCGACAGAAGCCAGGGACTACCGGTGGTCGGGGGTGGAGCCCAGCGGAGTCGGGTGCGGCAGTTCGAGAACGATCTTGATGGAGGACCACTCGCGGCCGTTGCGTCGGGCCTGCTCGATGGCCTGGTTGAGTCGCTGCTCGGCGCTCGCGGTGGCGGCCCGCGCGGTCCAGATCCGGCAGAGGTCGGCGATCTCGTCGGGGCTGCCGTCCAGGTCGGCGCGGTCCATCCCGGCGAGCAGCCGCTCCAGTTCCGCGCGTAGCGCGGGGTGCCGCTCGCGCGCGGTGCGTGGCGTCGCCGACAGAGCGGGCCCGGGCACGCCGGCCGGCACCATCTGCTCGCGCCGTCGGATCGCGCGACCGAGCAGCAGGCCGGCGGCCAACCCGCCGATCACCCAGGCCGCCACGATGAGCAGCACCGTCTCCAGCGTTGACATCGACACCTTTCCCCGGCTCCGCAACGCCCGGTCAGCGTCTCTCCGGCAACCGCCTATGTGGGTGAGAGTGTCCTCTCTCGCCCAGCGCGGCGCCACGTGATCACGCGGTGTTGCGAGTGGACTACCCGATCCGGCTAACGGCAGAGCCGGACGTACCCCACATGTGCCAGTGAGTGGTGGCGGTGTCGACCGTGGCTCAGACCCGGACCAGCGGCATGACGACCTCGTCCACGATCTCCACCAGCGCAGATCGGGGGATCGGAGCGCCGTGCAGCAGGAACTGCTCACGCAGCAGGGACGGCGCGACCCTGGCGACCAGCGGGGTGAGCGCGGCCGGCCGCACCTCGCCGCGGACCATGCCCCGGCGCAGGGCCTCGAGCAGCAGCACATTGGCCGGTTCGATGAACCGTCCCCGGACCACCGCCATCAGCTCGCTGTCGCGGACGGTCTCGGCCATCAGCCCACGCACCGCCTCGCCGGACGGGCCGTTGAGCACGCGGGCGAAGCCGGCCAGGAAGCTCAGGATGTCGTCGCGGACGTTGCCGGTGTCGGCGAGCAGCAGCGGAGAGGGGTTGGCGTTGTGCACCGCGTCGACCACCAGCTCCGCCCGGCTGGACCAGCGCCGGTACAGCGAACCCTTGGACGCGCTGGCCCGGGCCGCGACGCCCTCCATGGTCAGCTCCGCGTAGCCGACCTGGGACAGCTCGTGGATGGTGGCCTCGAAGATGGCCGCGTGAAGCGCCTCGCCACGCCGACGGGACTGTTTGCGGTCCTTCGCGCCGTGCGCCGAGCGTCCGCCGTCGGTGGCGGTGGCGGTGGCAGTGACGTGCTCGGGTTCGGTCACGGTGATCGGGACAGGCCTCGCCTCAGCGGCGCCGCGCTGATCGGGCGGCGGTCGACGGTCGGAGACGCGGATCATACCGCCTCCGACCGGCCGTCCTCATGCCGTCGTGGCGGACGGCCGCTCGGTCGCCCCGCTCGGGCCGGTCTCGTCCGGCAGGTCACCGCCCGGCCAGGACTGCCATGAATGCCGGCGCAGCGCCTTCATCGCCCGGTACCTGACCGCGCCGTGGGTGTTCATCGCGGTCCACGCCGCCCGAGATCGCCGCCTGTCTGCGGATGGGCCGGCGGCTGGTGAACGAGGGACTCACCGCGCCGGAGTGAGCACCGACAGGCACTCGCGCGCGCCTGCTGGACGGCCGCCCGGAGCAGCCAGCCGGAGCAGCCAGCCCGATAGCCTCGAGTGATGGCCGCTGAACCCGATCACCGCCCGTCCCGGATGGACACCGTGGCCGTGCACGCCGGCCAGACCCGGCCCGGGCCGGAGGGCTCGGTCGTGTACCCGATCTACCAGGGCACGGTGTACACGACGGTCCTCGGCCAGGACTACCACGACATCCGCTACCTGCGGCTGAACTCCACCCCGTCGCAGATCCACCTGCACGGGCGGTTGGCCGCGTTGGAGGGCGCGCCGGCCGCGCTGGCCACCTCCTCGGGGATGGCCGCGCTGACCTCGGTGCTGCACAGCCTGCTCGGCGCCGGTGACCACCTGCTGGCCAGCGACTGCCTCTACGGTGGCACCCACGACTTCCTGGTCGAGCACGCCGCGCGGCTGGGCTGGACCTGCACGGTCGTCGACCCGCACCGGCCGGACACCTGGGCCGCCGCGCTCACCCCGGCCACCCGGGCGTTCCTGGTCGAGACGATCACCAACCCGCTGATCCGGGTGCCGCCGCTGCGCGAGGTGGTGGCGTTCGCCCGCGGCCACGAGCTGACCTCGGTGGTGGACAACACCTTCGCCAGCCCGGTGAACCTGCGCCCGCTCGCGCTCGGGTTCGACCTGGTCGTGCACAGCGCCACCAAGTACCTCAACGGGCACTCCGACCTGGTCGCCGGCTGCGTCGCGGGCGGCACCGAGCTGATCGAGCGGGTCCGGCGCACGGTCAACCTCTATGGCGGCACGCTCGACCCGCACGCCGGGTTCCTGCTCGCCCGGGGGTTGAAGACGCTCGCCGTCCGGGTCCGTGCGCAGAACCACAACGCGCTCAGCCTGGCCCGGTTCCTGCGCGGGCACCCCCGGGTCGCCCAGGTCAGCCACCCCGGGCTGGACGACCACCCGGACCACGCGCACGCCGCCGAACTACTGTCCGGGTTCGGCGGGATGCTCAGCCTGCGGCTGGCCGCGGGCGGAGTGATCGCGGCCGACGCGTTCCTGGCCGCGCTGCGGATCGCCACCCTGGCGCCGAGCCTCGGCGGGGTGGAGACGTTGGTGACCCGCCCCGCGGTGACCTCGCACGCCGGGATGGGCCCGGCCGGCCGGGCCCGGTTCGGGATCGCCGAGGACCTGATCCGGGTCAGCTGCGGCATCGAGGACGCCGCCGACCTGGTCGAGGACTTCGCCCGCGCCCTCGACGAGGGCTGACCCGGCCCGCCCGCGCTCACTCGCGGCGCAGCGCCTCCACCGGGCGCAGGAACGCCGCGCGCAGCGCCGGGTAGCCGCCGGCGACCAGGCCGATGGCCAGGCTGGTGCCCAGGGCCAGCGCGACCGCCTCCCACGACACCGTCGGCGTGCCGAAGTCCGGCGCCACCCGGGGGATCACCTCGGCGGCGGTCAGCACCAGGCCGACGCCGACGGCGACCCCGACAAGGCCGCCGAGGCCGGCCAGCGCCACCGACTCGATCAGGAACTGTTTCATGATCGCGCTCCGCTTGGCGCCGATGGCCTTGCGGATGCCGATCTCCCGGGTCCGCTCGGTGACCGAGACCAGCATGATGTTGGCCACCCCGATGGCGCCGACCAGCAGCGAGATCGCCGCGACGGCCACGATGAACGCCGACAGGAACCCCATGAACTGCTGGATCTGCTCCATCTGGGCGCGCAGCGAGGTGACCCGGAAGTCCCGCTTCGCCGGTTCCTGGATGCGGTGCCGGTCGTCCAGGATCTCGTTGATCTGGGCCACCGCCGGCTCGACGTCGTTCACCGAGTTGGCCTTCACCGCCATCGAGGTGATCTCGTTCGTGCCGCCGTAGACGTAGGTGCGCGCCGAGGACAGCGGCATCAGCGCGATGTCGTCGAAGTTGCCCCCGTCGGACTTCAGCACCCCGATCACGGTGAAGGTGGTGTTGCCGATCCGGACGTTCGAGCCCACCGCGGCGCGTTCGTCGGCGGCGTACAGCGCCTTCACCGTCTCCGGGCCGAGCGCCACCACCCTGGCCCGGGTCTGCTCCTCCTGCAGGGAGAACATCCGGCCGCGGCTGAGCTCGCGGTTGCTGACCCCGAGGAAGTCGATGGTCGAGCCCATCGCCTGGCCGCGGAACTCCGGTCCGGCCTCGCTCTTCAGCAGCACCGTGCTGGTCAGCAGCGGGGTCACCTCGGACACCGCCGGGGCCTTGCGCAGCGCGGCCACGTCGGTGTCCCGCAGTTCCTTCGGGGCGCCCCCGCCGGGGATGGTGCCGGTCACCTTGTCCACGATGATCGCCTTGGCCAGCTCGCCGAAGGTCTTGTCGAACCCGGCCTTCATCCCGTTGCCCAGCCCGACCAGCACGATCACCGCGGTGACCCCGACGATGATGCCCAGCATGGTCAGGATCGAGCGCAGCTTGTGCGACCGTAGGCTGCGCAGCGCGATGCGCAGCGCTTCCCCGGTGTTGATCGTCCCCACCCCCAGTGCGCCGTGGTCCCAGCATCCGTGACCAACGCCCGGCGGGGCACGTCAATTTCCGGGGTTCGCCCCCGGTGCCGGGTCGGCCAGGCTGGACAGCAGCAGGATGGCCACGTCGTCGCCCAGCGGGCCGCCGTTGAGCCGTTCGACCCGCTCCACCAACCGGTTCGGCAGCTCCGCGCGACCGGCGGTGTCCGTGCCGTCCTCGCCGTCCGTGCCGTCCCGCTCGACCTCGCCGACCAGCGGCAACAGCCCGGTGTTCCACAGCCGGTCGGTCCGCTCCGGCCCGGCGTACCCCTCGATCAGCCCGTCGGTGTAGAGCAGCATCGCCCAGTTCGGCGGCAGAACCACGGTGCGCGGCTCCCAGCGCATGTCGTCGACCACCCCGAGCGGTGGGCCGAGCACGTGCGGCAGTTCCACCGGCCGGTATCCGGGGGCCGACCCGAGCAGGATCGGCGGCGGGTGCCCGGCCACCCGGATCCGCGCCTCACCGTCGGCCAGCGCGACCGTGCACAGCGTGGTGAACAGCCCGCGGGCGTGCCGCTCGGCCAGCAGCACCTGCTGCAGTGCCGGCAGCACCTCGGGCTCGCCGACGCCGCTGAGCACCAGCGCCCGCCAGGACACCCGCAGCAGCGCGCCCAGGGCCGCCTCGTCCGGCCCGTGCCCGGCGACGTCGCCGACCACGGCGTGCACCGAGCCGTCCGGACACCGGATCGCGTCGTAGAAGTCGCCGCCGAGCAGGCCCGGCCGCCAGGAGCGGTAGAACGGCACGGCGGCGACCTGGCTGCCGTGCAGCAGCAGCCGGGGCAGCAGCCCGCGTTCGACCCGCGTCGACTCCGCCTGCACCAGCTGGGCCTCGGCCAGCCGCACCGAGTTGCGCTCGGCGCGGCGGCGTTCCACCGAGTAGCGCACCGAGCGGCTGAGCAGCTCGCCGTCCACCGAACCCTTGACCAGGTAGTCCTGCGCGCCGGCCGCCATCGCGGCGGCGCCCAGGTGCTCGTCGTCCAGCCCGGTGAGCACGCAGATCGCGCTGGCCGTGCCGTGGTCGCGAAGCTGGCGCAGCGCGGCCAGCCGGTCGGTGCCGGTGCCGGGCAGGTTGAGGTCCAGCAGCACGCAGTCGACCAGGTCGAGGTGCCCGGACGCCACCGCCTCGGCCACCGAGGACACCTGGGTGAGCTCGATCGGCGCGTCGATGGTCGCCAACAACTCGCGCACCAGCAGGGCGTCCCCGGGGTCGTCCTCGACCAGCAGCACCCGCCGCGCGACTCCCGTGAGCGTCGGTTGAACGGTCAAGCCAGTCCCCCCCAGCAGGATGATCCGCGCCCGCCCGGGGCAGCCTAGGACCTACCGGTCCGACACGGCGATCCGACGTGGCCGACCGAATCGGGAACGAGCGGGCCAGCCGGCCCGGTACCGGTGTCAGCCGGCCGGTGTGGCCAGCCCCGAAGAGAGCCCCGGGGCGAGCCCCGACGAGAGCCCCGTGGTCAGCACGGAAGTCAGCACCGAGGCGATCACCCCGAGGCCGTCGGCGGACGGGCCGGTGGTGGCGTCGACCGCGTGCTCCGGGTGCGGCATCAGCCCGACCACCCGCCCGTCGGCCGAGCACACCCCGGCGATGTCGCGGAACGCGCCGTTGGGCGCCGGGTCGCGGTAGCGGAACACCACCCGGTTCTCGGCATCCAGCTCGTCGAGGGTGTGCTCGTCGGCCACGTAGCGGCCCTCGCCGGACTTCAGCGGCACCAGGATCTCCTGGCCCGGGGTGTAGGCGCAGGCCCAGGCGTTCGCGGTGTTCTCTACCCGTAGCCACACGTCGCGGCAGATGAACCGCAGGCCGGCGTTGCGGGTCAACGCCCCGGGCAGCAGTCCGGCCTCGCAGAGGATCTGGAAACCGTTGCAGATGCCCAGCACCGGGAGGCCGCGCCGTGCCGAATCGACGACGGTCCGCATCACCGGGGCGTGCGCGGCGATCGCCCCGGCCCGCAGGTAGTCGCCGTAGGAGAACCCGCCGGGCACGATGACCGCGTCCACCCCGCGCAGCTCGGCGTCGGCGTGCCACAGCGGGACGGCCTCGCCGCCGGCCAGCCGGACCGCCCGGGTGGCGTCGACGTCGTCCAGGGTGCCCGGGAAGGTGATGACGCCGATCTTCACGCGCCTTCGCCCCGCGCCGACACCGGCACCCGGGTGATCCGCCAGTCCTCGATCACCGGGTTGGCCAGCAGGGTGGCGGCCATTCTCTCCAGCGACTCGTCGTCGACCGTGTCGTCGACGTCGAGTTCGAAGTGTTTGCCCTGGCGGACGCCGCGCACGCCCTCGAACCCGAGCCGGGGCAGTGCGCCGGCCACCGCCTGTCCCTGCGGGTCGAGGATCTCCGGTTTGGGCATCACGTCCACCACCACACGGGCCATGCCGCCAGCTTAACGGCGCCGCGCCGGCTCCGGCCTGTGTTGTGCGTCCATGATCGGCGTGCGCCGGGACCAGCCGGGACCAGCCGGGACCGGGCTCAGGCGGACAGGGCGCCGATGCCGACCCTCGGCGCGCGGTAGGTGGCCGGGGTGGCCCCGGCGGCCAGCGCGGTGTCCACCGCATCCAGCACCGCCTGCCGGGCCGATGGTCGGCGCAGGTCGTCGGCCCGCACCCCGATCCGGACCAGGCCGCCACGCCGGGCACCCCGGGCGGCGGCCACCACCAGCGCCCGCCCGCGCCACAGGTCGGTGCCCTCCGACGGCCCGGGTCGCCCGGCGCTCAGCAACCGGCCCCGCAGCAGGGTCGGCGAGCCGTGCGACACCAGCAGCCCGGTGCCCGTCCGCGGTCCGTTCGCCGCGTGAACCCCGTGCGCGGTCCGCGCCCCGTTGTCCGCGCGCGCGCCGCCGAGCAGCCACACCCCGGTGCCCTCCACACAGATCCGGAATCCCAGCCGGCCCAGCGCGACCAGGGTGCCGGCCGAGGCCATCCCCTGCGGCGCGGCGAACACGTCGGTCGACAGGCCCAGCTCGGCGAGCGCGCGGGTCGCTCCGGTCAGCCGTAGCGCGGCCTCGTGGGTGGGCAGCGAGGCGAACTCCGCCCGGCGACGCAGCCGGGTCAGCGAGTTGCGCTCCCAGCTGCCGATCGGGTTCATCTTGTGGTCGTAGCCGTGCACGACCAGCGCGTCCCCGTCCTCGATCCGGCCGCGCAGCCAGCCGATCGCCGGTGCGTCGGGATGGTGTCGGCCGTCCCGGGGGCGGGGCGGGAGCAGCCAGGACGCCAGCACCCGGCGCGCGTCGAGTTCCGCGGCGAACCCGGCGTAGTCGTCCACGCACGCGTCGTCGAGGCCGGATAGTGACACGATCAGGGTGGCGGTCACGCTCCTATGAAGCCTGATCGACATGACGCGGGTCTGACGGGCCGGGAACGTGCCCGAGACGCTTCCGCGAAGCTCCGGACCGGGGCTCAGCCCCAGGTATCGCCGGTGAGGCGCTGGTAGAGCTCGACGTACCGCGACCGGGTGCGCTCGACCACCTCCGGGGGGACCACCGGGCCGGGCGCGGTCCGGTCCCAGCCGGTGCCGGCCGCCCAGTCCCGGACGATCTGTTTGTCGAACGACTTCTGCGCGCCGCCGGGCCGCCAGTCGTCGGCCGGCCAGTACCGGGAGGAGTCGGAGGTGAGGATCTCGTCGCCGAGGGTGAGCACCCCGGACGCGTCCCGGCCGAACTCGAACTTCGTGTCGGCCAGCAGCACGCCGCGGGTGGCGGCGGTCTCCGCGCCCCGGCGGTACAGCTGCAGGGTGGCCTCACGCAGCATCTCCGCGGTGTCGGCACCCACCAGGTTGCGCACGTCGGCGAAGGTGATCGCCTCGTCGTGCCGGCCCCGGGGCGCCTTGCTGGACGGGGTGAAGATCGGCTCGGCCAGCCGGGACCCTTCGGTGAGCCCCGGTGGCAGCGCGACGCCCGACACGGTGCCGGTGCGCCGGTAGTCCAGCAGCCCGGACCCGCTGAGGTAGCCCCGGGCCACGCACTCCACCGGCAGCATCTCCAGCCGCCGGCAGCGGATGGCCCGACCCTTGACCTCGTCCGGCACGTCGTCCGCGGAGATCACGTGGTTGGCCACCAGGTCCGCGGTGCGGTCGAACCACCACAGCGACAGCGCGGTGAGCAACGCGCCCTTGTCCGGGATCGGGGTGGGCAGCACCACGTCATACACCGAGACCCGGTCGGAGGCGACCAGCACGATGTCGCCCCGGTCGGCGTACACCTCCCGGACCTTCCCCGAATGCAGCAGCTCCATGGTCGGTGTCCTCCTAGAGGATCGGCGCCGGGGTGTAGGCCGCGGCGTCGGGGTCGGCCTTGACCAGCTCGTCGACCAGCGCGATCACCTCGTCGGTCTGGGCGAGCGCCGCGCCGGTGTAGCCCAGCGGGTCGTCGAGGGTCAGCGTCCCCGGGTCCAGGCCGAGCCGGGGGTCGGCGGCCAGCCGGGCCAGCAGGTCGTTGTCCTGCTGGCCACGTTCGCGCATGGCCAGCGCCACCGCCACCGCGTGCTCCTTGATCGCCTCGTGCGCGGTCTCCCGGCCCACGCCGGCCCGGACGGCGGACATCAACACGCTGGTGGTGGTCAGGAACGGCAGGTAGCGGTCCAGCTCGCGGGCGATCACCGCCGGGTAGGCGCCGAACTCGTCGAGCACGGTGAGGAACGTCTGCTGCAGGCCGTCCAGGGCGAAGAACGCGTCCGGCAGCGCGACCCGGCGGACCACCGA
>JAJCYC010000133.1 GCA_029263115.1 Pseudonocardia sp.
CCACGGGAAGCGGTCCGACATGGCGGCCATGCAGGCGGTGGCCAGGCCCCCGGAGGCCTGCTCCAGCCGGCGCCGGGTCCGGGCGGACACCGACGGCTGCAACCGGAACCGGGCCGTGCTCACGTAGGGCAGCATGGCACGGACGGCCCGGAATAGCGGCGGTCGCGGCCCGGTTGATTGCGTGTACAACTATATCGGTGCCGGGTCCGGCGCCGGGAAGGGTGGGACACGATGGGCGAGCTCGCGACGAAGGTCGAGGTGCGCCGCGCGGGGCAGCGGGCGCACACCGAGATCAGCTGGCTGGACTCCCGGCACAGCTTCTCGTTCGGGCGGCACTACGACCCGGACAACACCCACTTCGGCCTGCTGTTGGTCAGCAATGACGACGTGGTCACCGCGGGCACCGGGTTCGACACCCACCCGCACCAGGACATGGAGATCGTCACCTGGGTGCTGGACGGGTCGCTGGTGCACCAGGACTCGGCGGGCAACTCCGGGGTGCTCTACCCGGGCCTGGCCCAGCGGATGAGCGCCGGCACCGGGATCCTGCACTCCGAGCGCAACGACGACTGGCGGCACCCGACCGCGACGGCGGCGCACGACCGGGACGTGCACTTCGTGCAGATGTGGGTGCCGTCGGACACCGCCCGGATCGAGCCCGGCTACCAGCAGCTCGACGTGAGCGAGCAGCTCGACGCCGGCGGGTTGGTCGTCGTGGCGTCCGGGATGACCCGGCACGACCACGACCGCGCCATCTCGATCCATCAGCGGGACGCGGCACTGTACGCGGCCCGGCTGGGCCCGGGTGGGTCGGCCGGATTGCCGGATGCTCCGTTCGTCCACCTGTTCGTCGCACGCGGCTCGGTGGACCTGGAGGGTGTCGGTCGGCTCCACGAGGGGGACGCCGCCCGGATTTCAGGAGGCGGTGGGCAGCGGGTCACCGCGACCGAACAGGGAGCCGAGGTTCTCGTCTGGGAGATGCACGCCGCCCTCGGCTGACGAGGTCGGTGTCCTGCCCCGGCACGGGGGGAGCACCGATGGTCCGGGTGCCGGGGGTCAGGCTGGCGCCGCCCCCGGGGCCGGACGTGCGAGGTCAGCCGAGAGGCGTGACCTTGGTCGCCTGCGGGCCCTTCTGGCCCTGTTCGACGTCGAACGAGACCCGCTGACCCTCATCCAGCGTGCGGTAGCCGCTGCTCTGGATGGATGAGTAGTGCACGAACACGTCCGCGCCACCACCGTCGGGAGCGAGGAAGCCGTAGCCCTTCTCGCTGTTGAACCACTTGACGGTGCCCTCTGCCATTCTTGCTCTCCTCGTGCTGTGACCCGGGCGCTTGCCCCGGTATCGCGCCGGCGCCGCAACGTGGAGCCGGGCTGACGTCCCCGCCCACGTGTGGTATCGGCGGATCAGGCAACGGCGGCAGACTACCGCGCCTGAACCGGATGGGGGAGTGCCTTCGTTAACTGGAGTGATCGGCCCGGCCCGGCGTTCGTGCAGCGTGTGGCCCCGGGCGCGACCGCCGACCGTAGGGCAACCGTCAGGCCACTCCGGGGTCCGAGGTCTGCGGGCCGGCGGATCTCGGGTCGTCGATCCGGTACTTGCCGGCCGCGGCCCCCAGCACGGACCGGTCCAGCCTCCCCAGCTCGACGAGCGCGGCGAGGGCCTGCACGGTGACGGACTCGGCGTCCACCGCGAAGTGCCGACGGACCGCCGGACGGGTGTCGGAGAGCCCGAACCCGTCGGTGCCCAGCGCGTGGAACGCACCCGGTACCCACGGCCGGACCAGGTCGGGTACCGCCCGCATCCAGTCCGACACCGCGATCACCGGTCCGGCGTGGCCTCCGGGGTCGGCCAGTACCCGGCTCAGGTACGGCTCCCGGTGCTCGGCGTCCGGCTTCGTGAGGTTGTGCCAGTCGCACTCCACGCCGTCGCGGCGCAGCTCGCCCCACGAGGTCACCGACCACACCTCGGCGGCCACCGACCAGTGCTCGGAGAGGAGTTCCTGTGCGCGCAGCGCCCACGGCAGTGCCACCCCGGAGGCGAGCAGCCGCACCCGGTGCTGGTGGCCGTCCGGGGCCGGGCGGTAGCGGTAGATGCCGCGCAGCAGCCCGTCCACGTCGAGTTCGGCCGGCTCCGCCGGCTGGGGGTAGGGCTCGTTGTACAACGTCAGGTAGTACATGACGTTGGGATCGCGGCCGGCCCGGGCCTCGTCCCCCGCGGATTCAGGGCCGTACATCCGGTCCAGCGCGTCACGCACGATGTGGCCGATCTCGAAGGAGAACGCCGGGTCGTAGGCCAGCACCGCCGGGTTGGACGCGGCCAGCAGCAGCGAGTGCCCGTCGTTGTGCTGCAGGCCCTCCCCGGTCAGCGTGGTCCGCCCGGCCGTGGCGCCCAGCAGGAACCCCCGGGCCATCTGGTCGGCCGCCGCCCAGATGCCGTCGCCGGTGCGCTGGAAGCCGAACATCGAGTAGAAGATGTAGACCGGGATCATCGGCTCGCCGTGGGTGGCGTACGAGGTGCCGGCGGCGGTGAACGACCCCACCGAGCCGGCCTCGTTGATCCCCTCGTGCAGGATCTGCCCCTGTTCGCTCTCCCGGTAGGCCAGCATCAGCTCGGCGTCCACCGAGGTGTAGCGCTGCCCGTGCGGGTTGTAGATCTTCTGCGTGGGGAACATCGAGTCCATGCCGAACGTGCGGGCCTCGTCCGGGATGATCGGCACGAACCGCGCCCCGATCTCCTTGTCCTTGATCAGGTCGCGCAGTAGCCGGACGAAGGCCATCGTGGTGGCCACCTCCTGCTTGCCCGAGCCCCGGCGCACGACGTCGTAGACCTTGTCGCCGGGCAGCACCAGCGGCCGGGCCCGCACCCGCCGCTCCGGCACCGGGCCGCCGAGCAGCCGGCGCCGCTCCCGCAGGTACTCGATCTCCGGGGCGTCGTCGCCCGGGTGGTAGTACGGCGGCAGGTAGGGGTCACGCTCCAGCTCGGCGTCGGATACCGGGATCCGCTGTTCGTCCCGGAACTGCTTGAGGTCCTCCAGGTTCAGCTTCTTCATCTGGTGGGTGGCGTTGCGGCCCTGGAAATGCGACCCGAGCTGGTAGCCCTTGATCGTCTTGGCCAGGATCACCGTGGGTTGTCCGTGGTGCTCGAGCGCCGCGGCGTAGGCGGCATGCACCTTGCGGTAGTCGTGGCCGCCGCGCTTGAGGTTCCAGATGTCCCGGTCGGACATGCCGGCCACCAGCGCCTTGGTGCGTGGGTCGCGGCCGAAGAAGTGGTCGCGGACGTAGCCGCCGTCGTTGGCCCGGTAGGTCTGGTAGTCGCCGTCCGGGGTGGTGTTCATCAGGTTGACCAGCGCGCCGTCCCGGTCGGCGTGCAGCAG
>JAJCYC010000134.1 GCA_029263115.1 Pseudonocardia sp.
TCGGCGACCACCGAGAATCGGGAGATCGACGCCGCACTAGAGCGGCCGACTCAACCGGCTACGGAGATCGAGGGAGGGTCATTCGGTGGCAAGTCGATCCGTACCGCAGGCGCGCCAGCGCCGAGGAACGGAATCGGCGCGGCAGCACTTCGGTAGAAGCCGACCACCCCCCCACCCGGAAGACACGCCCGAACCCGGCCCACCCGATCCGGCGGGCGGACCCCGGTCGCGGTGTCGGTGGAGGCCGACCACCCCCGAAACGGTCCACCTGAACCACTAGAAGGTCGACGGAACCTCGACGCCGCCGTCGCCGTCGCCGAGGAACGGAATCGGCGCGGCAGCACCTGGGTAGGAGCCCACCGCCCCCCACCGGAACGGTTCACCTGACCACCAGGAGGCCGCCGAGCCCCGAACCCCGCCGACGCCGAGGAGCGCGAGCGGCGCGGCGGCACTCCGGTAGCAACCGACCACCCCCGGACGGTTCACCTGAACCGCCACGAGGTCGCCGAACCCCGAGCCCGGCCGGCCCGATGACACCCCTCCCCCGGTGGCCGCCGACACTCGGGTGGAAATCGACCACCCCTACGAGCGGCTCATCCGAACCGCCGGGCGAGTGGAAGGTCGGACGCCCGCACCCGAAGGTGAGGCGTGGGACCGGAGGGGCGGGCCGATCGGCAGGGACCCACCGCGAGACCGTTCACCTCCCCAGGAACCGGTTGAGCGCCGGAGCGACGTCACGATGCGTCCGCACCGGCGCGAGCCGGCCGTGCCCGAGCCGGGCGAGGTCGCGAGCCAGCGGGAGGTCGTGCTCGCCGTCGGTCTCGCACAACACGTGCAGCTCCCCGAATCGCCGCGCCACCTCCCGGGGGTCCGCCCCGGCGTTGTGCACGGCGTCGGTCAACAGCACCGCGGTGCGCCGCCGCGCCGACGAGCGGACCAGCTCGGTGTGCGCGACGCTCAGCCCGAACCCGACGTTGGTGAGGCCGCGGGCCGGGATCCGCAGCAGCCGGTCCAGCAGGGCGCTGGGGGTGGCCGGCTCGGTGAGCGTGGCGAGCACGGCGGCGTCGGACCAGAACGCCACGAGCGCGAGCTGGTCGCCCGCGCCGGACAGGTCCGCGGACAGCGCCGCCACCGTGGCGGCGGCGATGCGGACCTTCTCCCCGCGCATCGACCCGGACACGTCGACGACCAGCACCGTCGCGCGCCGCGAGCCCATCCGCTCGCGGACGACGATGTCGGTGTCCTCGGGCACCGGGCGCTCGGTGAGCACCTCGATGGTGCGGTCGAGGTCGATGTCGTCGGAGCGGTACCGGTAGGGCACCGACGCCAGCGCCCCCGTCCCGCGCTGCGACCGGGCCTCCCGCGGGCGGCGGCGCACGGCCAGGGCGCGGGCGATGCGCTGGGCCATGGCCGCCACCTCGCGGTCGGGCGGCCGGTCCTCCAGCAGCTCGGCGAGCTCGCGGCGGCGTGCGGCCTGCGCGCTCACCTGCACGCCCTGCCCGCCTGCGGGCCGGGCGTCGGCGTCGCCGGAGCGGTCGTCGGTGTCGAGGTCGACGACGACGGGCACGCCCGGCCCGGTCCGGAACACGTCCGGGGCGGCGGAGAGCTGCTTGGGCCGTCGCCGCAGCGGCGCGAGGCCCCGCGGGCGCTCGTCCGGCGACGGCAGCTCTACGGCGTTGTCGACGTCGATGCGGTGGGGACCCGGCGCCGCCCGCCGGGGGAGGAGAAAAAATGGTTCTCCCAGATCTCGGTGATCACCCGCTCCGGGGAGGTCTCGGCCGCCTCGTCCACCCCGATCCGGGCCGAGAGGGCGAGCAGCGCGGCGTCGAGCACGAGCCGCGGCCGGTCGCCGTCGTAGCTGCCCAGGCGTTCGAGCTCCTCGGCGATCGCGGCCAGGTCGATCGCGCCGCGCACCGACGACCCGCGCCGCAGGTCCGGATGGTCCCGGGTGGCCCGGGCCAGGGCCACGGCGTCGGCCACCAGCACCTCGTCGGTGCTACCGGTGCGGGCCCGGACGATGTCGGCCTCGTCCGCGGCGCCCTGGTAGCCGATCGCCAGCCGGCACCACCGGTCGTAGACCGAGTCGGAGATCCGGGCGGTGCCCACGTTGTCGAAGGGGTTCATCGAGGCGAGCACGCGGAAGGTCGGCAGCGCCGTGACCACCCCGACCCGAGGTATCGCCACCTCACGCTCGGCCATGGCCGCCAGCAGCGTGTTGAGCGTGTCCTCGGGCGCCCGGTTGAGCTCCTCGATGTAGAGGAACCCGCCACGTTCCATCGCCTCCACCAGCGGGCCCGGCACGAAGTTGTCGGCCGAGTAGTCCTCGCGCAGCACCCGAGCCGGGTTGTGGTGGCCGACCAGCCGCGCGGGCGTCAGCTCGGCGTTGCCCTCGACCAGCACGAACGGCACGCCCCAGTTCGCGGTGATCGCCCGCAGGATCGTCGACTTCGACGTGCCCGGCGGCCCCTCCAGCATCACG
Organism: Pseudonocardia sp.; assembly: GCA_029263115.1. GTDB lineage: Bacteria > Actinomycetota > Actinomycetes > Mycobacteriales > Pseudonocardiaceae > Pseudonocardia. Next base: position 2,480 of record JAJCYC010000134.1, read on the forward strand.
TCGCGGCCGGCGGACACCGCCGCGAGCACCAGATCGAGCTCGCGGCGGCGTCCGACGACCTCGCGCGCGATGTCGTCGCGCCGGGCGCCGGTGGCGGCACTCACTTCTGCAGGAATCCCGCGTCGACGGGCAGGGCCACCCCGGTGACGTAGCGCGCATCGTCCGAGCACAGCCAGACGATCGCGTTGGAGATGTCGACGGCCTCGACCATCTCCACCGGCAGCGCGTTGGACAGGTTCGCGCCGAACTCCGGGTCGTCGGCGAGCACGCTGCCGATGTAGTCGTTGTTGATCATCGGCGTGTTCACGCCGGTGGGGTGCACCGTGTTGACCCGGATCGAGTGCGGGGCGAGCTCGTTGCCCAGCGCGCGGGCCAGCCCGACGACTCCGTGCTTGGCCGCGACGTAGTGCGCGGTGCGCGCCATGCCCTTGATGCCCGCCGTGGAGCTGGTGAGCACGATCGAGCCGCCGTTGCCGGCCTCGATCATCGCCGGGACCGCCGCCCGGACCGTCTTGAACACCCCGGTCAGGTTGACCCCGATCATCTCGTCCCACTCGTCGTCGGTGAGCGACCAGGCGTTCGCCGAGAACCCGGCGATGCCGGCGTTGCCGCAGACGATGTCGAGGCGCCCGAGCTCGCTGACCCCCTCGTCGACGACGGCCTGCACCGCCGCGGAGTCGCGCACGTCCGCCTCGCGGGCGACGATGCGCCGGTCGAGCTCCTCGATCTGACGCACGGTCTCCTTGAGGTCCTCCGACGTCGCCATCGGGTAGTGCACCGTGCCCAGCTGGCGGCACACGTCGAAGGCGATGACGTCCGCGCCCTCCTGCGCCAGCCGCACCGCGTGCGACCGGCCCTGACCGCGGGCCGCCCCCGACACCAGCGCCACCTTGCCCTGCAACCTTCCTGCCATGACCTGCTCCTCTCAGCCCGCGTTGGCGGCGTTGGAACCGGCGGCGACCGCCACGGTCTCGCCGGTGATGTAGCGGGCCTCGTCGGAGCACAGGAACATCATCGCGTTGGAGATGTCGACCGGCTCGACCCACGGGATCGGGATCGCGTTGAGGGTCTGGAACGCCGGGGCCGCGTCGTCGCGCGTCGGGTTCTCGGTGTCCGGGAGGAACAGCTTGTAGGCCGCCTCGTTCTGGATCATCGTGGTGTCCACGCCGGTCGGGCAGATCGCGTTGACGGTGATCCCGTTCCCGCCCACCTCCATCGCGAGCGACTTCACCAGGCCGATCACGCCCCACTTGGCGGCGCAGTAGTGCGCGATGTTGGCGAAACCCATCTTGCCGGCCATCGACGACGTCGCCACGATCCGCCCCGAGCCCTGCTCGATCATCGTCGGCAGGACCGCGCGCATCGCGTGGAACACGCCGGTGAGGTTGGTGTCGATCATCTGGGTCCAGGTCTGCTCCTCCATCTCCGCGACCGTGGAGAAGGTGAAGATCCCGGCATTGGCCAGCAGGAAGTCGATCCGGCCGAGCTCGGTGCGGGCGCGGTCGGCGAACGACTCGATCTGCTCGCGGTCACGCACGTCGGCGCGGACCGCGACGCAGCGCCGGTCCAGTTCCTCGACCAGCTTGACGGTCTCGTCGAGGTCCTCGGGCCGGGACATGTGGTAGGGCACGGAATCCAGCTGGGAGGCGACGTCGCAGAACGCCACGTCCGCACCCTCCCGGGCGAACGCCAGCGCGTGCGAGCGGCCCTGGCCGCGGGCCCCTCCGGTGATCAGTACGACCTTGCCGTCGAACTTCCCCATCGCTCCTCCTCGAGCGTCGGTGGTGCGGGTGTCGGTGCTGTCGTTCGGCTCCGCTCAGCGGGCGAGGGCTCCCCCGTCCACGGCGAGACAGTGGCCCGTGACGTGGCGGGCCGAGTCGGACAGCAGCCACATCAGGGCACCGGTCACCTCGTCGGGCGAGATGACCTCCATGAGCAGCTGGTCGTGCAGCCAGCGTTTGTGGACGTCGTCCGGGGTGAGGCCGAGCTCGTCGGCCAGCCCGGCGAGCATCGGCGAGTCGACGGCGCCGGGCAGGATCGCGTTGACGGTGACGCGGTCGGGGGCCAGCTCGATGGCCATCGCGCGGGTGAGCCCGACGACGCCGTGCTTGGCCGCCACGTAGTGCGCGAACTCGGGCACGGCCCGCACCCCACCGGTGGATCCGATGTGGACGATCCGACCACGCGGGGACCGGCGCAGGTGCGCCACCGCGGCGCGGGTGGTACGCCAGACACCGGACAGGTTGATGTCGACGACGGTGTTCCACTGGGCCTCGGAGAGCTCCCAGAACGGCGCGCTGGTGACGACGCCGGCGTTGTTGACCAGGATGTCGAGGCGACCGAACGCGGCCACGGTGGCCGCGACGGCGGACTCCACCTCCCCGGCGTCGCGCACGTCGGCCACCAGCGGGAGGGCCCGGCCACCCCGCTCGTCCACCTCGGCCACGACGGCGTGCAGGTCGGCCTCCGTGGCCAGCGGGTAGGCGGGCACCTCCAGATCACGGCACACGTCCAGCGCCGCGACGAACGCGCCCGACTCGGCGAGCGCGAGGCAGTGCGATCGCCCCTGACCGCGGGCCGCTCCGGTGACGAGCGCGACCTGCCCGGTGAGATCCGGAGAGGACATCGACAATCCCTCCTGAACCGTCGAGAAATGTGCAGAACCGTCGGGGCCTCCCCCTCGACTTCGACCCTCCGCGAGGTGTATCACCGGATAGGGGGACGCCCCAAAACGTTCCCGGACAGATCCGGACGGATCGGTGGTGACGACGTGACCGACGGCAGCTGGCTGACCATCGGCGAGGCCTGCCGCGCCCTGGGCATCAGCCGGACCACCTTGCTCGCCGCGGAGGAGGCCGCGCTCATCACGCCCGCGCGCACGCCGGGCGGGCACCGGCGGTACTCCGCCACCGAGCTGCAGCGGTATCTCGGCGAGGCGGGGACGGTGCCCGCCCCGCCGCCGGCCCGGCCCGCCGCCGGGCCCCCGCCCGGGGCACCGGACGTCGATCTGGCCGTCACCGTCCGCGCCGCGGTCCGGCCGCGGGCCCGCGCGCTCGGCGCCGAGAGCGCGGGTCTCTACCTGGCGGACGCGGACGGCCTGCACTTCGCCGGGGCGTTCGGGGTGCCACGCTGGCTGGCGCAGCGCCTCGCCGAGGCCACACCACCGCCCGAGCTGGCTGCGGCGCTCCCCGCGACCCGTGCCCGCCTGTTCGACCCGGCCGCCTCGGGATTCCCCGACCCGCGCTCGACCGGAGCCGGCGTCGCGGCGGGCCTGCACGTCGACGAGCACCCGGCAGGCGTGCTGTTCCTGGTGACCCGCACCGAGCACGGCCTGCTCCCGGCGGAGATCCGGTTCGTCGAGGCCCTGGCCGAGGTGCTGGCCCTGCTCGTCGGCGAGCACCGCCGGGCGGCGGCCCTGCACGAGCGGCTCGAACGGGTCGCCGCGGCCTGCGCGGACAGCAGATGAAGATCACCGCGATCCATCTCGAGCGGCTGCGGCTGCCGCTCGACCCGCCGTTCGTGGCGGCCTGGGACCCCGAGCCCCGCCGCTCGTTCGACGCGGTGCTGGTGCGGGTGGAGACCGACGCGGGCGTGGTCGGGATCGGGTCGGGCGACTCCATGGCCGGGTTCGCGGGCCACGAGCACCTGTTCGTCGGGCGGGACCCGATGCAGGTGGCCCGCCACGTCCGGACCATCGAGACGATCAACTTCCACGGCGGGCGCTGCTGGCCGCTGGAGGTGGCGCTGTGGGACGTCGTCGGGCAGGTCGCGGGGTTGCCGGTGGCGTCGCTGTTCGGTGGGGCGAGCGACCGGATCCCGGCGTACGCCTCGTGCGGCTCGCTGCTCGCGCCCGGCGCCCGCGCGGAGTCGGCGCTGGCCCTGCGGGCCGAGGGGTTCCGGGCGCTGAAGCTGCGGATCGACCGGCACCGGGTCGAGAAGGGGGTGGCCACCGTGGCCGCGGTGCGCGAGGCCGTCGGCGACTCGATGGAGGTGATGGTCGATCTCAACCAGTCGTGGCGGATGGCGGGCGACATCGCACCCGCCCTCGACCTCGCCGCGGTGCGCACGCTCGTCGCCCGGCTGGCCGACCTCGGGGTGTTCTGGGTCGAGGAGCCGCTCCCCTACGGCGACCGGGCCGGCCTCGCGGCGCTGCGGGCCGGCGCGGGCGTCCGGATCGCGGGCGGGGAGATGCTCGACTCGACCGACGCCGTGCTGGGCGCGATCGAGGACGACCTGCTCGACGTGCACCAGGCCGATGTCGTGCTCGCGCTCGGCATGTCCCGGGCCAGGACACTCGGCGAGCTGGCCCTGCTGCGCCACCGCGCCTTCACCCCGCACACCTGGACGAACGGGATCGGGCTGCTCGCCAACCTGCACGTCGTCGCCGGGATCGGGGGCGGCCCGTACCTGGAGTTTCCCTACGACCCGCCCGGCTGGACGCCCGAGCGCCGCGACTTCCCGCTCGCCGAACCGGTGCGGATCGACGACGCAGGCTGCGTCCGGGTCCCGGACCGGCCGGGCATCGGCGCGGTGCTCGACCCGGCCGCCATCCGGCGGTGGCGGGTCGGCTGAACCCTCGCGGGCGGCAAGCGCGGCGGGCCGTGCCCCGGTTCGCGCGCGCGTCCCGAGTAGGGGGGCCGCGGGGAAATCCCCTACCCGCGCACCACCGCGCGCCAGGGGTCCCGGGGTCGGTCCGCGCGAGCACCGGGAACGCTCCCGATCCGCGGGCGGCCACGCGGCCATAACGTTCTCCTCAGCCGGACACAGCGCCCGGCGGGCACCACGGAGACATCCTCCCGCCGGCGCCGACACCCACCAGACCAGGAGAAACAGCCATGACCGCATCGTTCAACATCACCTCGTTCCTCGCGAACCTCGACCAGGAGCTCGACCTCGACCAGAACCTCCTGCAGGACAACAACCAGGAGAACGAGAGCGCGCAGGTCGCCGACCAGGACACCACCCAGGTCGGGCAGCAGGACCAGGACGTCACCACCGCCACCAACACCGAGGCCGGCGACGGCGGCAACGGCGGGATCGCCGCGGGCGGCGACGCGAACGGCGGCGCGGGCCTGGGCATCGGCGGCACCTCCGGCGGCATCAGCCAGGGCGGCGGCACCGGCGTCAACATCAACTTCGGCGACACCGGCGACGCGAACGGCGTCGGGGTGGGCGGCGCGGGCGGCACCGGCGGCAACGCCGACGCCTCCGGCGGGAACGGTGGCGACGCCGACTCCGACGTCGACGTCGACGCCGTGGCCGTGCAGGACTTCGACTCCGACCAGGACAACGACCAGGACTCCGACCAGGACAACGACTCGGACCAGGACAACGACGCCGACCTGGACCTGGACATCGACAGCTTCCTCAACTGAGCGCAACCGATCCGAACATCCGACCCCTCGCTCCGCCCGGCCACGCCGGGCGGAGCGTCGGTGCGTTCCGGGTGTGGCGGGCAGCCCATGGCGCCGCCGCCGCGTTCCGGGGCAGGATCACCCGGTGACCACAGCCGCACCCGCCCTCCAGCGTCGGATTCTCGTCGTGCTGGCCACGACGCAGGTGCTGGGCGGGGTCGGGATCGCGACGGCGCTGGCGGTGGCCACCCTGGTCGCGGCGCAGCTGTCCGGTTCGGAGGCGGTCGGGGGGTCCGCGCTGACCGTCGTGGTGCTGGGCACGGCGGGTGCGGCCCTGGTCGTCTCGCGGGTGGCCGCGGGCGCGGGACGGCGACCCGCGCTGGTGCTGGGCTACGGCGTCGGGGCACTCGGTGCCCTCGGAGCGGCCGCCGCGGTCGCGGCGGGCAGCGCGGTGGGCTTGCTGGCGGGGCTGCTGCTCGTGGGGGCGGCGACGGCGGCGGGGCTGGCGGCCCGGTTCGCGGCCACCGACCTCGCCGAGCCGGGCCGGCGGGCGCGCGCGCTGGCGCTGGTGGTGTGGGCCACGACGGTGGGCGCGGTGGCCGGTCCCAACCTCGCGGGCCCGGTGCAGTCGTGGGCGGGAGCGACCGGGCTGGTGCCGGCGTCAGGCCCGTTCCTGCTCTGCGCGACCGCGTTCGGGCTGGCCGCGCTGGGCACCTGGGCCGGGCTGCGGCCCGATCCCCTGCTGCTGGCCCGCGCGGCGGAGCGGGACGCGGGCGCGGGCGAGCCGGTGCGCGGCCGGGCGGTGCGGGCGGCGCTGCTGGCCTCGCCCGCGGCGCTGCTCGGGGTGGGCGGCGTGGTCGTCGCGCACCTGGTGATGGTCGGGCTGATGTCGATGACGCCGGTGCACATGGACCACGGCGGCGCCACCCTCGCCGTGGTCGGGCTGGTGATCAGCGTGCACGTGGCCGGGATGTACGCGCTGAGCCCGGTGTTCGGCTGGCTCGCCGACCGGGCGGGCCGGGTCGCCGTGCTCGCGCTGGCCGGCGGGCTGCTGCTGGTGGCCGCCGCGCTGTGCGCGCTGGCCGGGCCGTCCGACACGGCCCTGCTGGCGACGGGGCTGGTGCTGCTGGGGCTCGGCTGGTCCGGTGGCCTGGTCGCCGGGTCGGCGCTGCTGTCCGAGTCGGTCGCGCTGCCGGTGCGGGCGGGCGCGCAGGGGCTCACGGACGTGGCGATGAACCTCAGCGGGGCGGTGGGTGGGGTGCTGGCCGGGCTGGTGGTCGCGGGGGCGTCGTTCGCCGTGCTCGGGATCGCGGCGGGCGTCGTCGTCGCGGCGTGTGTCGTGGTGGGCGGGGCACTCGCCCGACGCGCGCAGGTCCAGCCCGCCTGAGCCCGGTCCGCGGAGCGGGCGTGTCGCCCACACTCGGGCCGGTGCCGTGGCACCGACCGGGACGACCGTGCATCAGGATGGAGCCGTGGACGAGCGACAACCTGACGTGCGCGCGAGCGATCGGGAACGGCGCGAGGTCGACGCGCTCCTGCGCGCGGCCCTCGACGAGGGTGCGCTGACCCTGACCGAGTACGACGAGCGGGCCGCCCGCTGCTGGGGCGCGCGTACGCGGGCGGAGCTCGCCGCCCTCACCGCGGACCTCCCGCAACCCGCGCCCGCCCCGGTCGCCGTGCCGTCTGCCTCGGGGTCCGGTGTCGCCCGGCGCACCGGCCGCGGGCTGCTCGCCGTGATCGTGGCCGGTGGGGCGCTGTTCGCCGGCTACCAGGTCGTCGGCGCCCCCGACGGCGCGTCGGTGTTCGGCAACCGCGTCATGCAGATCGGGGACGGCCAGGACCGGGTGGAGACGGGGGTGCTGTTCGGCCGCACCGAGATCGTCGTACCGGACGACGTGCGCGTCCGCACCGCCGGCACCCTGGTGTTCGGGCGGATGGACTGCGAGCTGGCCTGCGAGGGCGGTCCGGGCCTGCGCGAGGTCGTCGTCGACGCCGACGGCGCCTTCGGCAGCGTCGAGATCGTCCGGCCGGGCGAGCGCGACCCCGGGGACGACGGCTGACAGTGAGTATGTAGGGGAGCCCCGCAGCGGTCGTCCTGACCCAACGTCTGACTGGCTGCGTGCCTTTAACGGGATCTGTCGGTCGGTCCGCTGCGGGGCTCGTTCTGCACTCACCAGACGCGCGGTGTGACCT
>JAJCYC010000135.1 GCA_029263115.1 Pseudonocardia sp.
GCCGACCTGGTTGCCGGCGACGGCGGCGACCGTGGCCAGCCCGGCCAGGACCCAGGTGCCGACCTCGTGGTCGTGCGCGGCCAGCACCACCCCCGCGGCGAACAGCAGCGAGTCGCCGGGCAGGAACAACCCGATGATGAACGCGCACTCCAGGAACACGAATCCCAGCACCACGATCCACACGGTGGTGGGAGCGGCGGCGCTCAGCACATCGGGAAACGGCATCTCAGCTCGGCTCCGGAAGCATGCGGCCCGCACGGCGGGCCCGGACGAACTCGACGATCAGCGGGATCACCGAGAGCACCACCACACCGACCAGGATCAGGTCGATGTTCTCCCGGACGAACGCGAACTGGCCCAACCAGTGGCCCAGCAGGGTCACCCCGGCCGCCCAGGCCACCCCGCCGAGCACGGAGTAGGTGAGGTAGCGGCGGGCGTCCATCTGCCCGACCCCGGCCATCACGGTGATGAAGGTGCGCACGATCGGCACGAAGCGGCCCAGCACGATCGCCCGGGCGCCGTACTTGTCGAAGAACGCCTGGGTCTTCTCCACGTACTCACGCCTGAACAACCGCGAGTCGGGACGGTTGAAGATCGGCGGGCCCGCCTTGCGGCCGATCCAGTAGCCGACCACGTTGCCCAGCACCGCGCTGACCACGAGCAGCACGCACACCAGCCACAGCGGCGCGTCGATCACGCCGGTGGCGACCAGCAGGCCGGCGGTGAACAACAGCGAGTCGCCGGGCAGGAAGAACCCGACCAGCAGTCCGCACTCGGCGAACACGATCAGGCACAGCCCGACCAGGACATAGGGGCCCAGCGAGCGGATCAGGTTCTCCGGATCCAGCCAGGACGGGCCCAGCGCCAGGTATGTCAGTTGGCTACCCACGATGTCTCACGGTACCGGGCCCGTTCGGTCGGCTGCCGCCCAGGCGGGTGACCAGGGGTTAAGAACCGATGTCGACCATGGGCAGCAACCCCGGCTCGAAGATCGACACCAGGGCCAGGCCGACGCCGAGCAGCGCCCCGAGCAGCAGCGCGACCACCAGCATCATCCGGCTCATGGGCGGCGTGCGGAGCCGGTCATCGCGGCCAGTACGTCGGCCACCGAGGCCAGTGCCCGGCTGGCGGTCGACTTCACCGCGCCCCGACTGATCCCGGTCGTCTCGGCGATCTCCGCCTCGGACAGGCCGCCGTAGTAGCGCAGGACGAGCACCTCCCGCTGCCGCGGCGGCAACCCGGCGAGCGCGTCGACCACGGCCTGGTGCTCCGCGGACAGCATGGCCAGCGACTCCGCCGACCGGGCGGTGACCGCGTGCGGCGGAACGTAGTCGCGGGCGGTGCGGCGGCGGCGCAGCACCGAACGGGACCCGTTCACCACCGCGGTGCGCAGGTAGGCCAGCGCGGCGTGCTCGTCGCGCAGGCCAGCCCAGTTGCGGTGCAGCCCGGTGAACGCCTCCTGCACCACGTCCTCGGCCGTCGCCGACTCGTCGACCAGCAGGATCGCCAGCCGGACCAGCCGCATCCGGTGCTCGGCGTAGAGGTCGGCCAGCGTCCTGGGTGGCTGCTGTTCGGCGTCCGGCCCGGCGCGGCGACCCTGTGCCGGCACCGCGGGAGCCGCCGCGCTCGCGTCCGGACGGGTGTCGATGCGGGTGTCGATGCGGCGCAACCGGGTGAGCGTGCGCTCGACCACCTCGGCGGCGACGCCAGGGTCCGTTCGTTCGGTCGACACCCGTCCGAGGGTACCGGCGTACCCGACCACCCCGACATCGGCGGTGCCCCGCCGGGCCCGGCGGCTACGTGACCGACGCGGCGAAGATCGACCGGATCGTCGAGTCGAGCGTGGCGTCGAACTCGGGCTCCGGCTGGTCGGCGTGCAGGCCCTCGGTCAGTGCCCGGGAGAAGCTGGCGATCACCCCGTGGTTGCGCGACAGCCGCGCGTTCGCGTCGTCGCGGCTGTACCCGCCGGACAGCGCCACCACCCGCAGCACCTTCGGGTGCTCGACGAACTCGGTGTAGAAGCCGTCCTCGTCGGGCAGGGTCAGCTTCAGCATCACCGGCTGGTCGTCGGCCAGCGCGTCCAGGTGCGCGCCGATGGCGTCGCGCAGCATCCCCTCCGCCTCGGACTTGGTCGGGCTGTGGATGTCCACCTCGGGCTCGATGATCGGCACCAGCCCGTGGCCCAGAATCTGCTGACCGACCTCGAACTGCTGGTCGACGATCGCGCCGACGCCGGCCTTGTCCGCGTGCTTGATCACCGAGCGCATCTTGGTGCCGAACATGCCCCGCTCGACGCCGAGGCTCAGCAACTCGTCCAGCCCGGGCATCGGCTTCATCAGCTGGGCGCCGTCCACCTCGGCGGCCAGGCCCTTGTCGACCTTGATGAAGGGCACGACGCCCTTCACCGACCAGAGATAGTCGCCGGTGCCCCTGCCCTGCACCTCGCGCTTCATCGTGTCCTCGAACAGGATGGCGCCCAGCACCCGCTCGCCGACGAAGCTCGGGCTGGTGACGATCCGGGTGCGCATCTCGTGGATGCGGTCGAACATCTGCTCGTCACCGGAGTAGCGGTTCTCGCCGACGCCGTAGAGCGCCAGCGCCTTGGGCGAGCTGCCGCCGCTCTGGTCGAGAGCGGCGATGAACCCCTCGCCGGACCGGACCTTCTCCTGCTGTTCGCGGTTCATCCACACTCCAGGCGCTGTTCGAGACGATGCGGGTCGGCGTCAACCGTGCCACACCGCCCGTCCCCGACGCGACGTGAACCGCTGCACTTCGCGGAGCCCGTGCCGGTGCCGGCGGTGCGGGTACCGGTGCCGCCGGTGCCGCCGCGCGGGGCTGCGGGGACAATCCGCGACCATGAGCCTGCACGGGAACCTACTCGGACCCGAACCGACCCTGCTGCCCGCCGACGACGTGGTCGACGCCGCGTTCGAGGCCGGCACCGACCCGACGGACATCGCCGCCGCCCACCCGACCTCCAGCGCCGCCTGGGCCGCCCTCGCCGAGGGCGCGCTGGACGCCGGTCGGCCGGTGGCTGCCTACGCCTACGCCCGCACCGGATACCACCGCGGTCTGGACCAGCTGCGCCGCAACGGGTGGAAGGGCTTCGGCCCGGTGCCCTGGGCGCACCGGCCGAACCAGGGGTTCCTGCGCGCGCTGGCCGCCCTGTCCCGGGCCGCCGGGGAGATCGGCGAGGCCGACGAGGCCACCCGCTGCCGGGACTTCCTCGCCGAGTCCGACCCGGCCGCCCCGGCCACGCTCGGCCTGGGCTGACCGCCCCGCGCGATGCCGCCCACCCGGACCGTCCGATCGCCGGTCGCCCGGTACACCCGGGCCCGCGCCCGGCTGCGGGCCGGCGCGCGCCGGGTGCGGGTGTCCGCGCTGCCGATCGTGCAGTGCGCGGCCGCCGCCGGGCTCGCCTGGTGGGTGGCCGGCGACCTGGTCGGGCACACCCGGCCGTTCTTCGCCCCGATCGCGGCGGTGATCAGCCTCGGGGTGTCCCTGGGCAGCCGGCTACGCCGGGTCGCCGAGCTGGTGCTCGGGGTGAGCCTCGGGGTGCTGGTCGGCGACCTGCTGATCGCCCGGATCGGCAGCGGTCCCTGGCAGATCGCCGCGGTCGTGGCGCTGGCCATGACGGCGGCGGTGTTCGCCGACGGGGCGACGCTGCTGGTCGCGCAGGCCGCGTCCTCGGCGGTGCTGGTGGCCACCCTGCTGCCGCCCGGTCAGGCCGGCGGGTTCGACCGCTGCGTGGACGCGCTGATCGGCGGGCTCCTCGGGCTGGCGGTGGCCGCCGCACTGCCCGCCGACCCGGTGGGCCCGGTGCGCCGGCAGGCCCGCGCCCTGCTCGACGAGCTGTCCGCCGTGCTCGCCGGCGGCGCCGACGCGCTGCGCGGGCGGGACCCGGCCGTCGCGCTGGCCGCGCTGCACCGGGCCCGGGCCAGCCAGCCGGTGATCGACGAGCTGCGTTCGGCGCTGCGGGCCGGTCGCGAGGTCACCTCGGTGTCCCCGCTGCGCCGGCGCCGCCGCCGGGTGCTGGGGAAGTTCGCCGAGCTCGCCGAACGCAGCGACTACGCCATGCGCAACACCCGGGTGCTGATCCGGCGGATCTACACGCTGCTCACCGACCTCGCGGAGCGTACCGCCGACCCCGCCGCCGACGACGCGACCGGAGCCCGGCTCGACGGACTGGCCGACACACTCGGCCAGCTCACGTGCGCCGTCGAGCGGTTCACCGCGGAACTGGGCCGGGAGGGCGACCGCAGCTGCGTCCGGGAGCCGTTGCTGCACGTGCTGCGCCACGCCGGGGACGGCTCCGGCGACCCGGACACCTCCGAGGTGGTGGCGGCCGCCCAGCTGCGCTCGATCGTGCTCGACCTGCTGCAGGCCACCGGGCTCAGCCGGGCGGACGCGCTGGCCGCGATGCGCGCGACCCGTCCCTGAGGGCGGGGTTCAGCCCCGGCACCAGTAGCGCAGCCGCTCGGCGATCTTCTCCAGGTCGGACAGCTCCCCCGCCGCGACCGCCACCACCAGGGACACCCGTTCGTCCTCGTCGGCACGCGTCCACTGGTCGTTCAGACCGAGGAAGACCCGGCACGCCGCCCAGGCGATCCTCTTGTTGCCGTCCACCAGCGCGTGGTTGGTACCCAGCGAGTGCAGCAACGCGGCGGCCTTGACGTGCAGGTCGGGATAGGCATCCTGGCCGAAGACCGACGCCTGCGGCCTGGCCAGCGCCGATTCGAGCAACCCGTAGTCCCGGACAAGGAGCTCGCCGCTGATCGCCTCCCGGGCGACCAGGAGGAGATCCTCGAGGTCGAGGTACTCCGTCACGTCAGGCCTCGGCGAGGCGCTTGAGCACGGTGGCCTCTTCGGCGATCACCCGGTCCAGCACGGATCGCACCTTCGCCTGGTGGGCGCGGCGGCCGATGTACTCGTCGATCGCATCCAGCGCGACGGCCTGCATGGAGCGTCCCTCGGCGGCGGCCTGCCGGCGCAGTGCCTCGGTCTGCTTCTCGGTGGTGCGCAGCGTCATGCCCATGCGCCGATGATACCATTGTGCTACCGTCGTATGCGCTGGTCAGCGCTTGAGTCAGATGCTCATGGCCGCGCGTACGTCGGTGACCGCGGCGGCGCCGCCGGAGCCGGAGTCGGTGACCCGGCCGGCGGCCAGCACGTAGTAGCCGCCGGCGGCGTCCAGGGCGAAGCCGACGTGCTGCTCCACCAGCAGCACCGACAACCCGCCGCGACGGGTCAGGTCGAGGATGGCGTGCTCGATCTCGGTGACCACCGACGGCTGGATGCCCTCGGTGGGCTCGTCGAGGACCAGCAGCCTCGGCTCGGTGATCAGTGCCCGGGCGATCGCCAGTTGCTGGCGCTGACCGCCGGAGAGCAGGCCGGCGCGCCGGCTGAGCACCGCGCGCAGCGCCGGGAACAGGTCCAGCGCCTCGTCGATCAGCGCCGCGCCGCGCTTGCGGCCATCGGCGACCACCTGCAGGTTCTCCGCGCAGGTCATCTGGCCGAAGGACTGCTGGCCCTGCGGGACGTAGGCCAGGCCACGTCGCACCCGCTTGTGCGCGGCCAGCCCGGTCACGTCCTCGCCGTCCAGCAGCACCCGCCCCGAGCGCACCGGAAGCAGCCCCACCACGGCCCGCAGCAGGGTGGTCTTGCCGGCGCCGTTGTGGCCCATCACCGCGACCACGCCGTCCTCCGGCACCTCCACGGTGACCCCGTGGATCACCTCGGTGCGACCGTAGGCGATGTGCACGTCCTGCATCGACAGCATCAGTTGCTCCCGTCCGAGCCGGTGCGGATGGTCGATTCCGCCGCACCGGAGAACACCGCCTCGGCCTCCTCGGCGCTGTAGCCCGGCCCGAGGTAGACCTCCTGCA
>JAJCYC010000136.1 GCA_029263115.1 Pseudonocardia sp.
GCGTCGGCGCCCGACGCCGTCCGGCTCCCGGCGGCGGCCGCCGCGCTGGCCCAGCAGGCGGCCAACCGGCAGGCGGCGACGGTGCTCTCGACCCTGCCGTCGGGATGGCGCTACGTCGCCACCGCCGCGCAGCGCACCAGCTTCACCACCGACGAGCGGGAGATCGAGGTCTCCTACCGGCTCGGTGCGGGGGACGCCCGGGTGAGCGTGGACGGCGAGGCGCTCCAGTCGGTCCGGCTGCTCGGCGTCGATCCCGGGCACGTCGACCTGGAGGTCGACGGGGTCCGGCGAACCTATGCGGTGTACCGGCACGAGGACGTGTCCTATGTGGACGGCCCGGGCGCAGCGTTCGCGCTCACGGCGGTCCCCCGGTTCGTCGACCCGGCATCCGTGGCGCACACCGGCTCGCTGCTGGCCCCGATGCCCGGCTCGGTGCTGCGGGTGCTGGCCGAGGCCGGCGCCCAGGTGGTCGCGGGCCAGCCTCTGGTGGTGCTGGAGGCGATGAAGATGGAGCATACGGTCAGCGCGCCGGCCGACGGCACTCTCTCCGAGGTGCACGTCAGCCCCGGCGACCAGGTCGACACCGGCCAGGTGATGGCGGTGGTCAACCCGACCGACGACGCGGCGGAGGGGAACACGTGAGCGAGTCACCGGTCAGTTACGAGGTTGTCGACGGGGTCGCCTGGATCACGATCAACCGTCCCGAAGCACGCAACGCGCTCAACAAAGCCACCCGGGACGGCCTGTTCGCCAACGTCCGGCGGTTCAACGAGGACGACTCGGCGAAGGTGCTGGTGCTGACCGGAGCCGGGGACAAGGCATTCTGCGCGGGCGGTGACCTCAAGGAGATGTCGGAGAACGCACTGACGATTCCGCCGATCGACTTCGCGCCGCAGTTCGGCCGCAATATCGAGGTGCCCAAACCGACCATCGCGGCGGTGAACGGGGTCGCCTTCGCCGGCGGGTTCCTCCTCTCCCAACAGTGCGACCTGGTGGTGGCCGCCGAGCACGCCACCTTCGCGGTGAGCGAGGTCAAGGTCGGCCGCGGCTCGCCGTGGGCCGCTCCGCTGTCCTGGCTGGTGCCGCCGCGGCTGGCCCTGCAGATCCTGATGACCGGCGACCCGATCAGCGCCGAGCGGGCCCGTGAGGTCGGTCTGGTCAACGAAGTGGTGCCCGCCGCAGAGCTGCGGGAGACTGCCCAGCGGCTGGCCATGCGGATCGCGTCGAACGCGCCGCTGTCCGTGCTGGCCGCGAAGAAGACGGCATACCTGTCCGCCCGGCACCCGATGGAACGGGCCTACGAGCTGGCCGAGGAGATCTGGGAGCCGGTCTACCTCAGCGACGATGCACAGGAGGGCCCGACGGCCTTCCGGGAGAAGCGCAAGCCGGAGTGGAAGGGGCGTTGACCCATGGCTGTCTCGATGGCAGACCTGGTCACGGACATCGCGGCCGAGACCGCCGCGCTCCGTTCCCTGCTGGTCGGGTTGCCCGATGACGAGACCGGTTGGGACCGGCCGACCCCGGCCGACGGCTGGAGCATCCGCGACCAGGTGAGCCACCTGGCGTACTTCGACGAGGTCGCGCTGCAGTCGGCCACCGACCCGGAGGCGTTCAACGTCGAGCTCAAGCGGCTGGTCGAGTCCGGCGGGGTCGACACCGAGACGATCGCCGCCCGGTACCGGGACATGCCGGGCGAGGAGCTGCTGGCCTGGTTCGACAGCGCACGCCGGCAGCTGATGGACGGCTTCGGAGTGCTGGACCCCGGTCTGCGGGTGCCGTGGTTCGGGCCCGCGATGAGCACGGCGTCCTCGTTCACCGCCCGGATCATGGAGACCTGGGCGCACGGCCAGGACGTCTTCGACGCGCTCGGCGCCGAGCGTGAGCCCTCGCCCCGGATGCGGCACGTGGCGCACATCGGCGTCGGAGCCCGGCCGTTCAGCTTCGTGGCCAACGGCCGGACCCCACCCACCGACCCGGTGCGGGTCGAGCTGCGCGCCCCCGACGGCACGACCTGGGCCTGGGGCCCGCCGGACGCCGCCAACCGGGTCACCGGCACCGCACTGGACTTCTGCCTGCTGGTCACCCAGCGGCGGCACCGCGACGACACCGACGTGGTGGCGACCGGGCCGGTCGCCGACGAGTGGCTGTCCATCGCCCAGGCGTTCGCCGGCCCGGCAGGGACCGGACGCGCGCCTGGCCAGTTCTCCCGGGGGTAGCTCTTCATGACCAGACCGGTACGCATCGGCAACTACTCGGGCTTCTACGGGGACCGCATCGCCGCCGCCAGGGAAATGGTCGACGGCGGTCCGATCGACGTTCTCTGTGGCGACTACCTGGCCGAGCTGACCATGCTGATCCTGGCCAAGGCGCAGGCCAAGGACCCGTCCGCCGGGTACGCCCGCACCTTCCTGACCCAGATGGAGCAGGTACTGGGCACCTGCCTCGACCGCAACATCAAGATCGTCGCGAATGCCGGTGGGCTGAACCCGGCCGGGTTGTCCAGCAAGATCAGCGAGCTGTCCACCCGGCTGGGGCTGTCCGCCAAGGTCGCCCACGTCGAGGGCGACGACCTGCGCGGTGACACCTCCGCGATCCTGCCTCCGGTGGGCGCCACGAAGCCGGTGAGCGCGAACGCGTATCTGGGTGGCTGGGGTATCGCCGAGGCGCTGTCGGCGGGGGCGGACGTCGTGGTCACCGGTCGGGTGACCGACGCCTCGCTGGCGGTGGGCCCGGCGGCATGGTGGCACGGCTGGCGACCGGACGACTTCGACGCGCTGGCCGGCGCGGTCGTCGCCGGCCACGTCATCGAGTGCGGCCCGCAGGCCACCGGCGGCAACTACTCCTTCCTGCGCGAGGTCACCGACCGCCGCTACCCCGGCTTCCCGATCGCCGAGGTCGCCGCGGACGGCAGCAGCGTCATCACCAAGCACGAGAACACCGGTGGGCTGGTGTCGGTCGGCACGGTGACCGCGCAACTGCTCTACGAGATCGCCGAACCCGCCTACCTCGGCCCGGACGTCACCACCCACTTCGACACCGTCCGGCTCGAGCAGCAGGGTCCGCACCGGGTGCGGATCTCCGGGGTCACCGGCAGTGCGCCACCGCCCACGCTGAAGGTGACGCTGAACGACGTCGGTGGCTTCCGCAACACCATGACGATGGTGCTGACCGGTCTGGACATCGAGGAGAAGGCGGCCTGGGCCGAGCAGGCGCTGTTCGACGTGCTCGGTGGTCGTGACCGGTTCGCCGAGGTGGATGTACGTCTGCTGCGCTTCGACACCCCGGACGCCGGCTCCAACGACCAGGCCACCGCCCACCTGCGGATCACCGTGAAGGACCCCGACCCGCGCAAGGTGGGCCGGGAGTTCTCCGGGGGCATCATGGAGGTCGCGCTGGCCGGCTTCGCGGGATTCCACACCACGACCCCGCCCAGCGGCGAGTCCGCGTACGGGGTCTGCCGTCCCGCCGCGGTTGCCCGGCATGCCGTCACCCACACCGTGGTCCTGCCCGACGGCGAGCGCCGTTCCGTCGCCGACCCGCCCACCGCCGACCCGGCGGCCGAGTCGGCGGGCAGCCGTCCGGTCGTGACCGGTGATGCCGCGAGCGCACCGGGCGGCCCCACCCGGCGGGCCCCGATCGGCGCCGTGCTCGGGGCCCGCTCCGGTGACAAGGGCGGGAACGCCAACCTCGGGCTCTGGGCCCGTGACGATGCCGGCTACGCGTGGGCACGCGACCACCTCGACGTCGAGCGGGTCCGGGCGCTGCTCGGTCCGGAGGTCGACGGGCTGCGGATCGAGCGGTTCGAGCTGCCGAACCTGAGGGCGCTCAACTTCGTGCTGCACGGGCTGCTGGGCGAAGGTGTCGCCGCGTCCACCCGCCCCGACGCGCAGGCAAAGGGACTCGGTGAGTATCTCCGCAGCCGGGTGACGGACATACCCGAAGTACTGCTCGGCAGCTGAGTCGCGTGTTCACCCAGGACCCACCGATGAACCTCACGCGGTGG
>JAJCYC010000137.1 GCA_029263115.1 Pseudonocardia sp.
GATCAACATCGGCAAGGGCGCGGACGAGGGCCAGCTGCCGACGATCTTCTACGTGAACTGGTTCCGCCGCGGCGAGGACGGCCGGTTCCTGTGGCCGGGCTTCGGGGAGAACTCCCGGGTGCTCAAGTGGGCCATCGAGCGGATCGAGGGTAAGGCCGCGGCCGCCGAGACCGCGATCGGCTACGTGCCGACCCCCGACCAGATCGACCTGGAGGGCCTGGACACCTCGGCCGAGGACGTGGCCGCCGCGCTGGAGGTCGACGTCGAGGAGTGGCGGGCCGAGCTGCCGCAGATCGAGGAGTGGTTCGCCCAGGTCGGTGACCGGCTCCCGTCGTCGATGCGCGACGAGCTGGCCGCGCTGCGCCAGCGCCTGGAGGCGTAGGCACCGGATCGAACTGGACGAGGGCGGACCCCCGGCGGGTCCGCCCTCGTGCCGGGTCCGGCGCGCGGTCATGATCCGCGTCGCCCGCTGGTGTACCCGGGAGTAGTGATGGGTGTCGCGCGAGCGTCCGGTGCCGTGTCGTTCGACACCCCGAGGGTGCTCATCGTGCCCGGGCGGCCGGCACCCCCGGCCGGCCCGGTACGGCGTCAGCCCGCGCCGCAACCCGCCGCGCCGGCCCCCGGCGCCGACTTCATCCCGGCCCGGCGCCGCGCCGGCGTTCACGCCGTCCCGCCCCGACGGGAGCCGGTCCGCTGGGTGCCGCCGGTCCGGCCGGCCGGTTCGCCCAGGCCGGTCTGGGCGGCGCGCTGTCCGCCGGCCCGCCCGCCGGGGACCGGAAGGCGCCGCCGGACCTGAAGCAACTGGCCTGGGACTGGGGCGGGCACCTGCTGGGCGCGGCCACCGTCGCGGTGAGCCTGCTGTCCGCACCGATCTCGGGGACCGGGGTCGTGGTCGGAATTGTGGTCGTGGCCGTCGCGGAGATCAAGCGGCAACGCTGGCGGAGCGACCCAGCCGATGGGAGACGTTCGCCGGGACGTGATCCGATCAGCGGTCGGTCCCCGGAGGGGGCGCGAGGTGACCGCTCCGGTGATGGTCTACCCGGCTCCGCCGCCCGCCCCCGACGGTTCGAGGACGGCGGCGCGCAGAGCACCTCCACCTGCAACACCGACCAGATCATCGGCTACCTGGAGGCCAACACCGAACCCGCCGGGGTGTGGTCGAGGGTGCTGCGCATCCCATCCGGGCCTATGTCACCGGGCTGACCCCGGTGATCCTGCGTACCAACACCCGGGTCACCAGCTACGGGCTGGCCGACGGCCGGGCGGTGGCCAGCCAGGTCGTGCTGCAGGCCGGCACCTCGATCCTGGTGGAGCCCTCGGGGCTGCCCCGGGTGCGCTGCGGGTCGGGCAACCCGCTCGCGGTCCGGGCCCGGGCGCGACCGGTCGGCTCCGGGTCGGGCGGGGGGCCGGTCTACCGGGGCACGCCGTGGCCGGGTCGGCCGGGCCAACGCCGACGGCGACGGCGACGGAGGCGTCAACGCCACGGTGGCGATCCCGGCCGAGACCACCCCCGGCCTGCACCTGGTCACCGCCGAGGGCGGCGGCGCCCGGCACCTGCTGCCGGTCTACATCCTCCCGCCGGGTTCCTGACCGGGGCGCCGGCGGGCGGAGCGGCTACCGTTGCCGGTCGTGCGCACAGGTGAGTGGTCGTGGGCGCGGTGGGTGGCGGTGTGCGCGCTGCTCGTCGGGCTGGGCTGGCTGGGCGGCGCCGGGCAGGCATGGGCGCACGCGGCCGGGCTGACCTCGTCCACCAGCGAGCCCGTGGTGCTGGGGATCGTGCCGGCGGTACCGGGGCTCGACGTCCGGGCGGTGGAGTTCGGCGCGCGGTTGTCGCTGGTCAACGACACCGGCGAGCGGGTCACCGTGCAGCCGTTGCCCGGCTCGGCGCTCAGCGCCCTGCCGGTGGTCGACCCGGGAGGGCGCACCCTGTGGGCCGACCCGCGGATCGTCGCGGCCGGCGCCGGTGACCGGCCGCCGGAGGGTCGGGCCGACTGGGAGATCCCGCTTCGGGTCGGCGCGAGCACGGTGAACGTGGTCGGCGAGCAGCGCTGGCCGCCGCCGCCGGACGCCGGCACCTGGTGGCTGCTGACCGGGCTGGCCGTGGTGCTGCCGACGGCGCTGGCCGCGCTGGCCTGCCGGGGCCGGCCCGTCGGTTGGGGACCGGCGGCACGGGTGGTGCTGGCCGGTTCCACCGTCGCGGTGATCGCCGCGCACGTGGTGCACGTCTACGGGTCGTCGCTGGTGCCGGTGGAGGGCACGTTCATCTGGCTGTTCCTCGGCGCCGCCGGGTTTGCGGTGCTGGCCTGGCCGATCGGGCTGACCGGGGCGTACGCGGTGGCCCGAGGGCATCCGGCCGGCGCGCTGCTGTGCCTGGTGGCCGGCGCGCTGATCGCGGTGATCATCAGCCCGGCGGACATGTTCAGCTTCCACGACGCGGTGGTGCCCTACGCCTGGGGCGCCGACCTGGACCGGTTCCTGATCGCGGTCAACGTGGGCGGCGGGCTGGGCGTGATCGCCGCCGCCACCGTCCTCATGCGCCGCGCCCCCGCCGGAGCCGTGGGTGGCGAGTAGCGCTACGGCCGCACTTCCCACTCACGGGGTGTTGGCGCACGGGATCGGGGGGCGGGCCGATCTGCCGCTGCCCGGTGAGCTGGTGCTGCAGGCCGGCGGGTTCGTGGTGCTGGTGTCCTTCCTGGTTGTCGGGCTGCTGTGGCGCACCCCGCGGTTCGGGCTGCCGGGAGCGATCCAGCGGACGGCCGACCGCGCCGGGTTGCGCCTCGGGCTGCGGGGGCTGGCGCTGGCCCTGCTCGTCCACCTGATCGCCGTCGCGTTCCTCGGGCCGGCCGACCCCGAGCTCAACCCGGCGCCCCGGGCGCTCTACGTGCTGGCCTGGGTGGGAGTGGTGCCGGCGTCGCTGCTGCTCGGGCCGGTGTGGCGGGTGCTCAACCCGCTGCGCGCGCTGCACGCCGGGCTGGTCGCGGCGCTGCGGCTGCCGGCCACCGGTCTGCGCCCGGTCCCGCCCGGGCTGGGGTACCGGCCGGCGGCGGTCGGGCTGGCGGTGTTCGTCTGGCTGGAACTGGTGCCGGCCGACCGGGCGCAACCGGCGGTGGTAGGCGGCTTCCTGCTGGGCTATGCCGTCCTGGTCACCGCCGCCGCGGTGGTCTTCGGCCGCGACTGGTTCGACCGCGGTGACCCGTTCGAGGTGTACTCGACGCTGGTCGCGGCGCTGGCGCCGTTCGGGCGGCGGGCAGACGGCGTGCTCGCCTGGCGCAACCCGCTGCGCGGGCTGGCCGAGGTGCCCGGCGGCCCGGGCCTGGTCGCGGTGCTCGCCGTCTGGTGGGGCTCGACGGTGTTCGACGGGGTGTCCGGCTCGACGTTCTGGGTGAACCTCACGCAGTCCGGGCCGGCCGCCGCCGCGGGCGCCACCGCCCTGGGTACCGCAGTGCTCGCCGGGCTGGTCGCGGTGGTGGCACTGAGCTACCGGCTGGCCACGGGGCCCATGGCCGGGCAGCTGGTCAGCACGCTCGTCCCCATCGCCGCCGGTTACACGATCGCGCACTACATCTCCCTGCTGATCACCGAGGCCCCGGTCGGCCTGGCCCAGCTCGTCGGCGCGCCGGGGCCGGTGCTCACCCCGGCGCCGGTGGCGATCGCGGGAGTACAGGTCGCGGCGATTCTGCTCGGGCACGTCGCCGGGGTGGTCGCCGCGCACGACCGGGTGCTCGCCCTGGACGCCGCCCGGCCCGACCCACCGGGCGGCGGTGGGCCGCGCGCCGCCGAGCCGCGCACCGATGCTGCTCCGGGGCGTCGGCTGGCCGAGCAGGTGCCGCTCGTCCTGCTCATGATCGTGTACACCATGACCGGTCTTTATCTTCTTGTTGTCGCCTGACCGGGCGATCACTGCTTACTCTCGGCACACTATTCCGGCTGATGTGTAGCCCCACAGGAGTGAGTCCATGTCCGATCACGTCGAGTCCGATCACCTCGAGTCTGATCATGTCGAGCAGTCCGGTCTGCGGTTCAGCCCGTGGAACCTGCTCCTGCTGGTGCCGTTCCTGATGCTGGTCACGCCGTGGTTCAACTCGGTGGAGCCGCGGCTGTGGGGGATGCCGTTCTTCTACTGGTCGCAGTTCGCGTTCGTGCCGGTCGGGGTGGTGTGCGTGGCGATCGTCTACGTGACGACCCGCACCGAGCCGTCCCCGACCGCGACGGCCCGCGGCGGCCCGGACGTCGAAGACGTGGACGATCTGGACGAGGGGATGGCGAACCGATGATCCAGTGGGTCGAGCTGACCGTCTTCACGCTGCTGTTCGGGCTGGTCACCGTGCTGGGGTTCGTGGCGTCCCGCTGGCAGCGCGGTGACACCCTGGACCACCTCGACGAGTGGGGCCTGGGCGGGCGAAAGTTCGGCTCCTGGATCACCTGGTTTCTGGTCGGCGGCGACCTCTACACCGCGTACACCTTCGTCGCGGTGCCCGCGCTGCTGTTCAGCGCCGGCGCGATGGGGTTCTTCGCGCTGCCGTACACGGTGATCCTGTACCCGCTGGTGTTCCTGCCGGTGCTGCGGTTGTGGTCGGTGTCGCGGGTGCACGGCTACGTCACCCCGGCCGACTTCGTGCGTGGCCGCTACGGCAGCTCGCTGCTCGCGCTGCTGGTGGCGATCACCGGGATCCTCGCCACCATGCCCTACATCGCGCTGCAGCTGGTCGGGCTGGAGGCGGTGCTGCGCACGATGGGGCTCAACGGCACCGGGTTCCTCGGTCACCTGCCGCTGCTGGTGGCGTTCGTGGTCCTGGCGGTCTACACCTACCAGTCCGGGCTGCGCGCGCCGGCGCTGATCGCGTTCGTCAAGGACATCCTGATCTACGTCGTCATCCTGGTCGCGGTGGTGTACCTGCCGGCCAAGCTCGGCGGCTGGGAGGTGATCTTCGGTGCGGCCGAGCAGAAGATGGCCACCACCAACCCGAACACCGGCCAGCCCACGGGCTCGATCCTGCTCACCGCGAACAACCAGCTGCAGTACATCACCCTGGCGCTCGGCTCGGCGCTGGCGCTGTTCCTCTACCCGCACTGCATCACCGGGGTGCTGGCGTCGCGCGGCCGCGCGGTGCTCAAGCGCAACATGATCGCGCTGCCGGCGTACTCGCTGCTGCTGGGCCTGCTGGCGCTGCTGGGGTACGTGGCGATCGCGGCCGGGGTCAAGCCGATCACCAACGGGGCCACCGGCCGCCCGGACACCAACACGATCATCCCGGTGCTGTTCGACAACGAGTTCGGGTCGATCTTCGCCGGGGTGGCGTTCGCCGCGATCGGGATCGGCGCGCTGGTCCCGGCGGCGATCATGTCGATCGCGGCGGCGAACCTGTGGACCCGCAACATCTACAAGGAGTACCTGCACCGCGACGCCAACCCGGCCCAGGAGGCCAAGCAGGCGAAGCTGGCGTCGCTGGTGGTGAAGTTCGGCGCGGTGGCCTTCATCCTGTTCGTCGACCCGCAGTTCTCCATCGACCTGCAGCTGATCGGCGGGGTGGTGATCCTGCAGACCCTGCCGGCAGTGGCCATCGCGCTGTACACCCGGTGGCTGCACCGCTGGGCGCTGGTCGCCGGGTGGGTGGCCGGCATGGGCTACGGCATGTACCTGCTCTACCAGATCCCGAACGTGGCGGCGAAGAAGGCGCATTTCGGCGGCTCGGCGCTCACCCTGGACAAGCTGGACCTGCTGGGCTGGCAGCCGTTCGCCGGCTCGACGCTGCAGATCTACGTCGGCTTCGTGGCGCTGGCGGTGAACCTGCTGGTGGCGGTGCTGGTGACGCTGGTGCTGCGCCGCACCGGCACCAGCGCCGGCGCGGACGCCACGAGCCCGCAGGACTATCACGCGGACGAGGGAAGCAGCCGGGTCAAGCCGGTGACACAGAGCGCGGCCGGTCACTGAATGGAGCAATTTGGGCCCTCGGCGAAGATAATGCTCCATTTGGTGGAACGTTTCGCGCGCCTGTCCGATACACCATGTGACCCGCGTGCCGTGGGCCGTTCGTGGCTATGCCGGTTGGTCGGCTGGAGGTGACAGGAGTGCTCGATCTCGGAGCGACGGAGCGATCCGGCGGCGCCGACGCACTGGCCGCTGCCCTGATCTACGGGCTGGGGGTACAGGCCGACGAGCAGGGTGTGCCGGCGCTGGTGGCCGCGGTCGCGGAGGTCCGCAAGCGGGTGGCCGACGGGTTCCCGCCGGTCGGGATGTTCCGGCTGGCCGAGGTGCTCGACCCCGGCCCGGTGCCGGTGCCACCGGCTCCCCGGCAGCCGATCGGGGCCGGGCCGGCGGCGGTCGAGTGCGTCCGCCGCTACCCCAGCGTGGTGCTGGACGTGGCCGACCCGGCGGCGGTGGCCGCGATGGTGCACCTGCTGGTCGTCGACGGCCTGCGGATTCTGGTGACCGGCCTGGACGGCGCGGAGCTGGACGCGGTCCGGGCGGCGCTGCCCACGGCGGTCGCCGGTCTGTGCCTGGAGGGTCCGGAGCCGTTGTCGGCCACCGAGCTTCGGGAGCTGCGTGCCCTGCTGGCCACCGAGACCCCGCAACGCGCCGAGCGGGCCGGCCAGCTGCTCCAGGAGTGGGCCGACGTGCCCGACCCGGATCTGGTGGCGCGACTGTGCAAGGCGGCCGGCCGCCCGGGGCTGCCGCCGCGCAGCTCCGCGGAGCTGGTGCCCGAACTGCTCGGCCAGCTGCCGCCGGCCCGGCTGACCGGCCTGATCGAGACCGCCCGGGCCTGCGACGCGGCGGTGTCCGCGCTCAACGCCGACGGCACCGCGCCGTGGTCCTGGGACCTGCTGGAGGACTTGCTGTTCGGGCAGGTGCGCCAGCCCTACGAGCGGTTGTCGGCGGCGTGCGCGCAGACCGTGCGCGACGCCGAGCGGCTGCGCGACGCCGCCGACCAGCTCGCCGTGGTCGGGACCATCCCGGCCGAGGGACTGGAGCAGCTGCGCCGCTATGCCGACTTCCTGGACGCGGGCGGGCGCTCACGCTCCTACTTCCGCTCGCTCGAGCAGCGCGCGGTCGAGCCGGTGCTGCGCCAGCTGCGGCTGGAGAACGTGCCGATGCAGGACTCGCGGCTGCTGCGCCAGGCCCTGGCCTTCGTCGAGCTGATCGCCGCGGTGGAGCGGATCGGCGAGGACTGCCAGCTGCTGGAGCTGCCGGTGCCCTCCGACATCCCGGCGGTCGCCCGGCTGCTGGAGCGGCTGCGGACCGTCGACGAGGCGGTGCGCGCGGTGGAGATCCTGCGCCACGAGGTGCTGTTCATCCACCCGAACAGCCCGGTGTCGATGCCGGACATGGCCACCACCGAGGACGTCGCCAGGGCGATCATCGGCTCCGGTGGCGCCGCCGAGATGGCTGAGGCCCGCCGCCGGCTGGTCGAGCTCACCGAGCGGTTCGCCGCAACCCTGCCGGCCGGGTACGTCAACAGCCCGGAGGCCGGCATCGTCGCGCCGACCGTCGAGGTCGACATGTTCGCCCCGCCGGCCCCGCCCGCCGAGGACAGGGCCGAGGCCGACCCGGGCGGCACCGCTGTCGGTCAACCGGCACCGGAGTACCTCGAAGCCGTCCGCGCGTTGCGGGAGAACCGGCTGGCCGACTACCTCGCGACGCTGCGCCTGCTGGCCGGCGCCCGCCGTGAGCAGGCCGAGCAGCACCGGCTCAGCGAGCTGCTCGACCGGTTGACCTCGGCGGCTCCCGGGCTGGCCGAGGCCTGGCGGGGTACCGGTGGGCGCACCTTCGCCCCGGGCACCGTGCGGTTCCAGCCGGTGCACTCGCTGCTCAGCGGGCTGCCCGGCGCGGACACCGCAGACGCGGTGCTGCTGCTCGGGGCCGACGCGTTGAACTGCGGCTACCTTGCGGTGGCGGCGGCGGCACCCCGGCTGGTGGTGGCCTCCGGTGGTGGCCCGGTGCCGACGCCGGCGACGGCGCTGCCCGCCGAACTGTCCGCCAGGCTGGCCGTGGAGGGCGAGACGGTGTCGACGATGCTGCGCCGGGCGGGCGTGCCGGTGGTCACCGTCGCGGGCCCGGCCCCGGAGCCCACCGGTGACGATGATGACGGTGGGCCGGGCTCGACGGGCACCGGACCGACCGGCGCGGTGAAGTCGAAGGAACCGGCGGCGTAGCCGGGGCCGACCGGCGGTATGGCCGGAGTCAGCCCCAGAACACCGAGGTCGGGTCGGCCTCGATCTCCTCGAGCAGCGTCTCGGGCACGGTGGCCGGCGGGTGGTCGTAGCGTCGCCAGCCGTTGCCGTCGGGTGCGTAGAGCCGCCAGAGACCCGGCTCCGGTTCGTTGTGCCGCAGCTGCGCCACCGGGGTGGAACTCCACGCGGACTCCAGCTCGGGAAACGTGGGCGGGCGCCGCTCGGTGAACGTGACCTGGTCGCCGTGCACCCGGTAGCCGATCTGCAGGGCCGCACGGGCGTGTGCCGGCACCCGGCCGGCACACCAGCGGCCGAACAGGTCCTGGTACGCCCGGGGCACGCTCACCGGTCCATTGTCCCCGCAGTTCGTCGATACCGCAGTTCGTCGACACCGCAGTTCGTCGGTACCGCGCGGGCGGCGATCGGCGAGCGCTGGATCGGCGCTACCGTGCAGGCATGGGTATCGCGGAGGTCAGCCGGTTCGGCGTGGTGGAGCCCGAGGACCTGCCCGATGATCTGCGGGAACGCATCGGGGTGATCGCGGAGAAGTCCGGTTTCGTGCCGAACGTGTTCCGCGCGCTGGGCCGTCGACCGGCCGAGCTGCGGGCGTTCCTGGACTACCACGACGCGCTGATGGTCCCGGCCACCGACGGGCCCACGCTGTCCGCGGCGGAGCGGGAGCTGGTGGTGGTGGCCACCTCGGGGGCCAACCACTGCACGTACTGCGTGGTGGCGCACGGCGCGATCCTGCGGGTCCGTACGAAGGACCCGGAGCTGGCCGACCACGTCGCGGCCAATCCCTACGGCGTGGTGCTGGAGTCTCGCCAGCGGGCCATCGTCGACCTCGCGCTGCGGATCGCGACCGACTCGGCGGGCCTGCGCGAGGAGGACCTGGACGACGCCCGGGACGCCGGGCTGACCGACGAGGAGATCTGGGACGTCGGCGCGATCACCGCGCTGTTCGCGATGTCCAACCGGCTGGCCCACCTGACCGCCCTGCGCCCCAACCCCGAGTTCCACCTGATGGGCCGCCTCCCCCGGGACTGACCCCGAGGTCGCCGCCGCTCAGAGAACCTTGGACAGGAAGGTCCGGGTGCGTTCCTCGCGGGGTGCGGTGAGCACGTCGCGGGGTGTGCCGGCCTCGACCACCACACCGTCGTCCATGAACACCAGCGCGTCGCCGACCTCGCGGGCGAACCCCATCTCGTGGGTCACCACGATCATCGTCATGCCGTCCTCGGCGAGTGCCCGCATCACCGCGAGCACGTCGCCGACCAGTTCCGGGTCCAGCGCCGAGGTGGGCTCGTCGAACAGCATCAGCTTCGGCCTCATCGCCAGCGCGCGGGCGATCGCCACCCGCTGCTGCTGCCCGCCGGACAGCTCGCTGGGGTAGGCGTCCAGCTTGTCGCCCAGCCCGACCTTCGTCAGCAGCTCGGCGGCCTGCTGCCGGGCGGCGGCCCGGGACGCGCGGCGCACGGTCATCGGGGCTTCCATGACGTTCTCGGCGGCCGTGCGGTGGCCGAACAGGTTGAACCGTTGGAATACCATGCCGATGTCGCGGCGTTGCCGGGCCACCTCGGACTCGCGCAGCTCGTGCAGCTTGCCGCCGGACTCGCGGTAGCCGACGAGCTGGCCGTCCACCCACAGCCGCCCGGCGCTGACCTTGTCCAGGTGGTTGATGCAGCGCAGGAAGGTCGATTTGCCCGAGCCGGACGGCCCGATGATGCACATCACCTCGCGCGGCCGGACCTCCAGCGAGATGCCGCGCAGCACCTTGTTCGAGCCGAAGTCCTTGCAGACCCGCTCGGCGCGCACCATCGGCTGCCCGGTCATCGGCTCGGTCATTCCCACTCCGGCTTGCGCCGCCGGGGTCGGTCGGCTCCCGGTCGGGCGGCGCCCCGGCCGTAGTAGCGCTCCAGGTAGGCCTGCCCGACCGACAGCACCGAGGTCAGCGCCAGGTACCAGAGCGCGGCCACGATCAGCAGCGGGATGGTCTGGAAGTTGCGCGAGTAGATCGACTGGACGGCGGTCTGCAGCTCGAAGTAGCCGATGACCACCACCAGCGACGTGGTCTTGAGCATCGAGATGGTCTCGTTGCCGGTCGGCGGGATGATCACCCGCATGGCCTGTGGCAGCACGACCCGGCGCAGGGTCTGGGTGCGGGTCATGCCCAGCGCGCCGGCCGCTTCGGTCTGCCCGGAGTCGACCGAGGCGATGCCGCCGCGGACGATCTCGGCCATGTACGCGGCCTCGTT
>JAJCYC010000138.1 GCA_029263115.1 Pseudonocardia sp.
GCCAGCTGGTCGGACGGCCGGATGCCGGCGGAGAACACCACCACGTCGGCGTCCAGCTCCACCCCGTCGGACAGCGCGGCCACCAGACCGCGGCCCCGCGGACCCGCGGCGATGCCCTGCACCGACACCCCGCAGCGCACCGCGACGTCCAGGTGGGTCACCAGCCGGCGCAGCAGCGCACCGCCACCCTCGTCGACCTGCACCGGCATCAGCCGCGGCGCGATCTCCACGACCTGCGGGGACAGCCCCAGCAACCTCAGCGCGCGGGCCGCCTCCAGGCCGAGCAGCCCGCCACCGACGACCACCCCGGAGCGCCGGCCGGGACCGCCCCCGGCCACCGCTGCCTCGGCGGCCGCCCGGATGGCGTCCAGGTCGTCCAGGGTGCGGTAGACGAAGCAGCCGGGCAGATCGCGCCCCGGCACCGGCGGCACGAACGGGTAGGAGCCGGTGGCCAGCACCAACGCGTCGTAGCGCTGGATGTGCCCGGCGGCGGTGCGCACCTCGCGGGCCGCCCGGTCCACCGCCACCACCTGCTCGCCCAGCCGCAGCTCGACAGCGCGGTCGGTGTGCACGTCGTCGGCGACCAGGCTCAGCTCGGCCTCGCCGACACCCTCGAAGTAGGACGACAACGCCACCCGGTCGTAGGCCGCGCGGGTCTCCTCGCCGAACACCACGATCCGCCACTGCCCCGTGCCGTCCCGGCCGCGCAGCGCCTCGACGAGCCGGTGGCCGACCATCCCATGGCCGACGATGACCAGAGTCCGGGTCGATGGAGTCACGCCGCTCCCCCCTCGATCGGGCGCAGCGCCGGCGAGCCCGGTTCCGCGCTGTTGAGCCACTCACAGATCCCGGCCACCGCCTGCTGGCAGCTGCCGCAGCCGGTGCCGGCCCGGGTGGCCCTGGCCAGAGCCGCCGGGCTGGTCGCGCCGGACCGCCAGGCGGCGACCAACTTGCCCTTGCTGACCGTGTTGCACCGGCAGATCACCGCGGTGGCGGGCAGCTGTGCCGGCGACACCGAGCCGCCGACCACACCGGACTCGGGCGGCAGCGCCCGGCCCAGCAGCAGCGCCAGCCGATCCTCCGGAGCGGGTGCGCCGGAGTCGTAGAGCTGGATGACGTTCGCCGCCGCGTCCGGAGAACCGATCATGATGGCGCCGGTCAGCCGGTCGTCGCGCAGCACCAGCTTCGCGTAGCGGCCCCGCGACGGGTCGTCCAGCCGTAGCACCTCGACCCCGTCGATCCCACTGCCGCACTCGTGGTCGAGCACCTCGCCGACCGCCGCGAGGTCGATGTCCCTGGCCTTCAGCCGGGTGACCACCGGGGTACCCCGGTAGCGGGCGGCGGGATCGGACCCGGTGAGCAGGTCCGCGAGCACCGCGGCCTGCTCCCAGCCCGGCTGCACCAGCCCGGACACCGTGCCCGGGTGGCGGGCGCAGTCGCCGACCGCGTGCACCCGGTCGTCGGAGGTGGTCAGGGTGTCGTCCACCAGCACACCCCGGTCGCAGGCGATGCCGGCCTCGGCGGCCAGCCCGTCCTCCGGGCGGACCCCGGCCGCCACCACCACCGCGTCCACCGCGAGCGTGGTGCCGTCGTCGCACTCCAGGCCGGTCGCCATGCTCCACCGCTTGGCCAGCACGCCGAGCCGGACGTCCACCCCGAGCCTGGTCAGGGTGCCGGCCAGCACGGCTCCGGCGCCCGCGTCGAGCTGGCGTTCCATCAGGTGACCCACCGGGTGCAGCACGCTCACCCGCACTCCCCGGCCGGTCAGGCCGCGGGCGGCCTCCAGCCCGAGCAGGCCGCCACCGAGGACGGCGACCCGGCTGCCCGGACGGGCCAGCCGCAGGATCCGGGCGCAGTCGTCGATGTCCCGGAACGCGGCCACGCCCTCGGCGAGCGTGCCGTCCTCGCCGAGCAGCCCGTCGGTCGGCGGGATCCAGGCGCAGCTGCCGGTGGCCAGCACCAGTTCGTCGAAGGGCTCGTCGGTCCCGTCCGACAGTGCCACCCGGCGGGCCGCGCGGTCGATCGAGGTGACCGACACTCCGGTCCGCAGGTCCACCCGGTGCTTCGCCGCCCAGCCGCGGTCGTGCAGCCGCACGGCGTCCTGGCTGAGCCCGCCGGCCAGCACGGTGGACAACAGCACCCGGTTGTAGGCCAGGTGCGGCTCCGCGCCGAACACGCTCACCCGGACCCGCCGGCCGTCGGGGTCGCGGCGGCGCAACTCCTCCACGAACCGGGCTCCGACCATGCCGTAGCCGGCGACAACGATGCGTCTGGACACCTGGGTCACGGTAGGAACCTGCCGTTACGTCGGGCGCACGCGCGATGACACCCGCGTTACGCGTCCTTCATCTATGGCTGTCACCTGCGGTGATGCGATATACGTCACGTGTGCGGAGGTGCCGCGAACGGCTCGATCCGCACCGCGCAGGCCTTGAACTCCGGCATCCGGCTGATCGGATCCAGCGCGTCGTTGGTGACGAAGTTGGCGGTCTGCTCGCCGCCGAAGTGGAACGGCAGGAACACCGTGTCGGTGCGCATCGTCGGCACGCACCGCACGACCGCGTGGGCCGCACCCCGCCGCGACACCACCCGGGCCGGGGCGCCGTCGACCAGCCCGGCCCGGCGCGCGGTGTCCGGGTGCACCTCCACGTACGACTCCGGCACCGTCTCGGCCAGCTCCGCGACCCGGCGGGTCTGGGCGCCGGACTGGTAGTGCGCGAGCACCCGCCCGGTGGTCGCACGCAGCGGGTACTCCCCATCGGGTGGCTCCGCCGGCCCGACATGGTCGACCGGGAAGAACCGGGCCCGCCCGTCGGGGTGGGCGAACGCGTCCAGGAACAGCCGAGGGGTGCCCGGGTGCACCCCGGGGCCGGGGTCGCCGCAGGGGCGGGAGTTGCCGCCTGCGTCGGGGTCGCCGCCGGTGGCCGGGCAGGGCCAGTGCAGCGCCTCCCCCGCGTCCAGCCGGGGGTAGCTGATCCCGGAGTAGTCGGCCGGGCCGCCGGCGCTGGCCGCCCGCAGCTCGGTGAATACCGCTTCCGGATCGCTCGGGAACGCGGCCGCCGGAGCGGTGTCGAGGAGACCGGCCAGCTCCGAGATCACCTGGAGGTCGGTACGCACCCCGGGCGGCGGCCGGCGGGCGCGGCGGCGACGCAACACCCGCCCCTCCAGGTTGGTCATGGTGCCCTCCTCCTCGGCCCACTGGGTCACCGGCAGCACCACGTCGGCCAGCGCGGCGGTCTCCGAGCGGAAGAAGTCGGCCACCACCAGCAGCTCCAGCGACTCCAGCCGTTCCCGCACCCGGTGCGCGTCCGGCGCCGAGACCACCGGGTTGGAGCCGAACACCAGCAACGCCTTCGGCCCGCCCGGCATACCCAGCGCACCGAGCAGCTCGACCGCACTGCGCCCGACCCCGGGCAGCGAAGCCGGGTCCACCCCCCACACGGCGGCCACGTGCTCCCGGGCGGCCGGGTCGTCGATCCGCCGGTAGCCCGGCAGCTGGTCGGCCTTCTGCCCGTGCTCGCGGCCGCCCTGGCCGTTGCCCTGCCCGGTGATGGTGCCGAACCCGTTGCCCGGTCGGCCCGGCATACCGAGCGCCAGCGTCAGGTTGATCCAGGCCGACACGGTGTCCACGCCCTGGGCATGCTGCTCGACGCCGCGCGCGGTGAGCAGGTACCGGCTCCGCGCGTCGGCCAGCAGCCGGACCACCTCGCGCATCTCGGCCACCGACACCCCGCAGACCCGCTCGGCGCGCTCCGGCCACCACCGCGCGGCGACCCGCCACGCCGCGTCGAACCCGGTCGTGCGGTCGGCCAGGTAGTCGGCGTCGAGGTGGCCGTCCACCACTGCCAGGTGCAGCATCCCGAGGGCCAGCGCCAGGTCGGTGCCCGGCGCCGGGCGCAGGTGCAGCCCGCCGCCCTCCACCGCCTGTCGCGCGGTGGCGCTGTAGCGGGGGTCGATCACCACCTGTCGGGCGCCCCGAAGGTGGCTGAGCAGCGGCGGCATGGTCTCCGCGACGTTCGCGCCGGCCAGCACCACCACGTCGGCGTCGTCGAGGTCGGTCACCGGGAACGGCAGGCCGCGGTCGACGCCGAACGCCCGGTTGCCCGCAGCGGCCGCCGAGGACATACAGAACCGGCCGTTGTAGTCGATCTGCGAGGTACCCAGCGCGACTCGGGCGAACTTGCCCAGCAGGTAGGCCTTCTCGTTGGTCAGGCCGCCGCCGCCGAACACGGCCACCGAGTCCGGGCCGTGCGCCGCGCGCAATGCGGTCAGCCGCCGGGCGATGTGGCCCAGCGCCTCCGGCCAGCCCACCGGCTCGCCGTGCAGCAGCGGGCTGGTCAGCCGTTCGGGGTGGTCCAGCAACTCCGCCGCCGTCCACCCCTTCTGGCAGAGCCCGCCGGCGTTGGTCGGGAAGTCCCGGGGCTCGACGGTCGCCACCTCGCGAGGCCGCCCGTCCGCCGACCCGGGGTGCGGGCCGGCGGACGGGCGGATCTCGGTGACCGTCATCCCGCACTGCAGCGCGCAGTACGGACAGTGCGTGGCGGTCATCCGGGCAACTCCCTGGTATCGAGGTAGGTCCGTGCCGCGGGCACCGCACCCGGCGGTGGAGTGCCCGCAGGCGTCGTCACTAGACCCGGGCGTACATCGGCCTCGCGCCGTCCGGTGCGGCGACCTCGGCCCGCTGGCGACGTAGGTACACGAGGTAGGTGACCGCGACGCACACCATGTAGAACGCGAGGAAGCCGTAGAACGCGGGCACGCCGCTCTTGGTCGCCGCGAAGGACTGCCGGAACGCCAGGTTGATCAGCAACCCGCCGAGCGCGCCGACCGCGGAGATCATGCCGATGGCGGCGCCGGAGATCCGGCGGGCCCGGAGCAGCTCCGCCTCGGCCGGCGAGCCCGCATCGATCGCGGCCAGCGCCTTCTGCCGGAAGATCGCGGGGATCATCTTGTACGTGGAGCCGTTGCCGATGCCGGAGAACACGAACAGCCCGATGAACCCGACCGTGAACAGCGCCAGTGAGTCGGCTCCCGACGCAACGATACACACGATGGTCGCAGCGGCCATCGCCACGAAGTTCCAGAAGGTCACCGTCGCGCCGCCGATCCGGTCGGACAGCCAGCCACCGACCGGCCGGATCAACGAGCCCAGCAACGGACCGATGAACGTCACGGCCGCAGCCTGCAGCGGCGTGCGTCCGAACTGGTTCTGCAGCACGAGCCCGAAGGCGAAGCTGTAGCCGATGAACGACCCGAAGGTCCCGATGTAGAGAAAGGACATGATCGAGGTCTGCGGGTCCCGCAACGATTCCCTGGCCGCGCCGGTGTCGTTACGTACGCTCGTCAGGTTGTCCATGAACAACGCCGCGCAGATCGAGACAACCACCACCAGCGGGATGTAGACCATCAGCAGCAGCTTCGGCTGAGACGCTCCGGCGGCCGCGATCACTCCCAGACCGATGAGCTGGGCAACCGCGACCCCGATGTTTCCCCCACCGGCATTGAGCCCCAGTGCAAGCCCCTTGCGGCCCTCCGGGTAGAACGTGTTGATGTTGGTCATCGACGAGGCGAAGTTGCCGCCACCCAGTCCGGCGAGTGCCGCGACCAGCACGAAGGTCGAATAGGAGGTACCTGGCTGAAGGATGAAGGCCGCCGCGACTGTGGGGATCAACAACAGCAGGCCGCTGACCACAGTCCAGTTGCGGCCCCCGAAGCGGGCTACCGCGAACGTGTAGGGCACCCGCAGCACCGCACCGACGAAAGCGGGTGTCGAAACCAGGAAGAACTTCCCGGCTGCGTCGATGCCGTACTCCGGGCCCATGAACAGCACGAACACCGACCACAGGGTCCACACCGAAAAGCCCACGTGCTCGACGAAGATGGAGAACCAGAGATTGCGGTTGGCCACCTTCTTGCCGGTCGACTCCCAGAACCCCGGGTCCTCGGGCTCCCAGTGGTCGATCCACCGGCCCCTGCGGGTGGTCGGGTGCTCGTGCACAGCCATGCTCGGCCTCCTGTCTACGCGGATCGGGTCATCAGAGGCGAACGGTAGGTATCGGGGGTTACCGCGGCGTGGCATTGCGTGACGCCCGTGCAACGTGGTTCTCATTCGAGCAGGCAGGCACGGTGAGCAGGTGAGACGGCGGTTACAGCCCGCTGTGGCTACAGCCTGCTCAGCACCAGCTCGGCGGCGTGCTCGAGTCCGCGCAGCGTGTCGGGGGTCGCCGCCGGGTGCTGGGCGTGCAGCGCCACCCGGAACATCAGCGCCCGCAGCAGCGCCTGCGGCCAGCCGTCCAGGTGCGACCAGGTACGCACCAGCGAGCGGTCGCCACCGCCCCAGGCCAGCGCGTCCACCACCACCACGGCCGCTGCCCACTCCACCGGCCGCCAGAACGGCACCAGGTCCACCACCGCCGGGTCGGCGCAGCCACCCGTTCCGCCGGCGCTGCTCTCCGCCGGGCCATCGAACAGCACGGTGCCGAACAGGTCGCCGTGCACCACCTGGGAGGGCAGTTTCAGCGGTCGGCGCCGGGCCGCGAGCACGTCGAACAGCCGCCCGCCGGTGTCGGCGTCCAGCGTCACGGTGCGCTCACCCCAGGCGGCGCCGTCGGCCCGGGCGACCAGGTCGTCCCGATCGTCGAGCAGCCGGGGCCGGCGCACCGACGCGGTGGCCGCGTGCAACCGCAGCGACACCGCCACCAGGTCGTCGTAGCGGTCCGCCGGCTCGCCCCGCAGGTACTGGCAGGCCGACCAGCCGGCGACCACCCAGCGGCCATCGGAGGAACGCAGCGGCCGGGCGATCCGCAGCCGGTCCGCCCGCAGGGAGTCCAGCACCCGGGCCGCCCAGGCCGCCACCGCGTTGTCCGGCACCGCGCGGATCACCACGTCGTCGCAGCGGAAACCGGGCAGGCCGCCGTAGGTGATCGGCACCGCTTCCGCCTCGCGCACGCCGTAGGCCGTGCGCACGTGCGCGGGCAACTCGGCGCCGTTGCCGGCGGCCGAGGCCGGACGCTCACCAGTGGCGGTGCTCACGGTCCAGCACGGTACCTGCGCGGCCGCACCGGGCGGCCACCCGCCACCCCGCCGCCCCCGAGCACCGCCCGCCCGGTCAGTAGGTCGGCAACGAGGGGTCTACCTGCCTGGCCCAGGCCAGCACCCCGCCGCCGACGTGCACGGCGTCGGCGAAGCCGGACCTGTGCAGCACGGCCAGTGCCTCCGCCGAACGGGCCCCGGATTTGCAGTGCAGGACCACCGGCCGGTCCTGCGGGATCTCGGCCAGCGCCTCGCCGGACAGAATGCGGTCCTTCGGGATCAGCACCGAGCCGGGGATCCGGACGATCTCGAACTCGTTCTGCTCGCGGACGTCGATCAGCGCGAACGGCTTGCCGGCGTCCATCATCTCCTTGAGCTCGGTCGCGGTGATCGTGTGCCCCGCCGCGGCACCCTGCGCGTCCTCCGACACCACCCCGCAGAAGGCCTCGTAGTCGATCAGTTCGGTGATCGGCTTGGTCTCCGGGTCCTTGCGCACCTTGATCGTGCGGTAGCTCATGTCCAGGGCGTCGTAGACCATCAGCCGACCCAGCAGTGGATCGCCGATGCCGGTGATCAGCTTGATCGCCTCGTTCACCATGATCGAGCCGATGGACGCGCACAGCACGCCGAGCACACCGCCCTCGGCGCAGGACGGGACCATCCCGGGCGGTGGGGGCTCGGGGTAGAGGTCGCGGTAGTTCAGGCCCAGTCCGTTCGGCGCATCCTCCCAGAAGACCGAGGCCTGCCCCTCGAAGCGGAAGATCGAACCCCACACGTACGGCTTGCCGGCCAGCACGGCGGCGTCGTTCACCAGGTAGCGGGTGGCGAAGTTGTCGGTGCCGTCCAGGACCAGGTCGTAGTCCCGGAAGACGTCCAGCGCATTGGAGGAATCCAACCGACTCTCATGCAGGACGACCTCGACGAACGGGTTGGTCTCCTTGATGGAGTCTCGGGCGGACTCGGCCTTGGAGCGGCCGATGTCGGACTGCCCGTGGATGATCTGGCGCTGCAGGTTGGAGCTGTCCACCACGTCGAACTCGACGATGCCCAGGGTGCCCACCCCCGCCGCGGCCAGGTAGAGCAGCGCTGGCGAGCCCAGCCCACCGGCACCGACCACCAGCACCTTGGCGTTCTTCAACCGCTTCTGACCGACCATCCCGACCTCGGGGATGATCAGGTGGCGGCTGTACCGCTCGACCTCGTCCTTGGTCAGCTCGGCGGCCGGCTCCACGAGCGGCGGCAGTTTCTTCGGGTTGGCCGAGTTCCGGCTGAGCTGCGCCGACATCCTCAAATCGCTCCTTCAGGTCGCGGTCTTCTTCGCCCGCTCCAACGCCGGGGCCGCCGGATATCTTCCCTCACCAGGCTTCGTCGTCGACCGCCCGCCACATGCCCAGCACCGCGCGCGCCACCTCGACCGGACGCTCCATCTGCGGCACGTGCCCGACCTCCGGCATGGTCAACAGGCGCCCGCGCGGCAGTCGCGCGGTGGTGCGGCCGGCCAACCTCGGCGAGACCAGCCGGTCGAGGCCGCCCCAGACCACCAGGGTCGGCGCGGTCACCCGGGCGGCGGTGGCCCACAGCTGGGTCGAGCCCGGTCCGGCGAACCAGCCGCCGATCATGCCGCGGGTGGTCCGCCACAGCGCCTCGGGCGCCCAGGCGTGCCGGGCCCGCTCGGCGGCCTCGGCCATCGCCTCGGTGATCCGGTGCTCGGGCACCACCGACGGGTCGCCGTAGCACAGCCGCATCATCTGCTCGACCCGCTCGCGCGGGGTGATCTCGGCCAGGGTCCTGATCACCCGCGCGCGCATCCCGGGCACCGCGGCCATCAGGAAGCGCGGGTCGGACACCCGGCGGGGATCCGGTCGCCGGTCCGGCATCGCCGGCGCGATCAGGGTCAGGCTGCGCACCAGCTCCGGACGGCGGGCGGCGACCACCAGGCCGATCGCCCCGCCCATCGAGTTGCCCAGCAGGTGCACCGGCCGGCCCTGCCCGGCCAGGAAGCACAGCAGCGCGTCGGCGTGCGCGGCCGGGCTGTAGTCGAATCCGGCCAGTGGCCGGGACCTGCCGAACCCGGGCAGGTCCACCGCGAGCCCCGGCGCGTGCGGCGCGAGCTGGGCGGCCAGGTCGGTCCAGTTGGTACCCGATCCGGACAGCCCGTGCACGTAGACCGCCGGGGTCGCGCCGGCCGGACCGGGGGTCTCCCGCACGTGCAGGGTCACTCCCCCGTGGGTCAGCTCGCGGCCGGGCCACGGGAGCTGCCGGGTGTCCAGCGGCGGCAGCTCGTCCGGCTCCGCGAGCGGGGCCACCCGTGGAGGCGGGGCGACCGGACGGCGGGTGGTTCCGACGAGCAGGGAGGACAGGGCCATCCGTCAAGGATGCGGTAAGGATCGACGAATCGCATCCTCCCCGTGGCGTGTCGGACATCTGGACGCCATCACGTGGCCACCTTTGCGCAACGCGGAGTGCCGGACCTGGCCGCGCGATCGGCGCACCGGTCGCCCCTGGCACCCCTGCCCCGGCCTCGGACCGCTACCCCTGGCGGCCTGTTCATCCGTTCGGGCACCGCCCATTCACTCCTACGTGCCGGTAGGCTGAACGCCAATGACCGAGTCAGCGTCCACCCAGCCCGCGTCGGCCCCGCGCGGGACGCGACTCTCCCGCGGCGCCCGACGGGCCCAGCTGCTCGGCGCCGCCCGGGACCTGTTCGCCGCCCAGGGTTACCACGCGGCCGCGATGGACGACATCGCCGACCGGGCCGGGATCAGCAAACCCGTGCTCTACCAGCACTTTCCCAGCAAGCTGGAGCTCTACCGGGCGCTGCTGACCACCTACGCGGAGGAGCTGGTCACCCGGCTCGTCGGCGCGATCGCGGCCACCAGCGACAACGAGCAGCGGGTGCGCGGCGCGGTGTCGGCCTACTTCGACTTCGTGGCCGGCGAGGGCGAGTCGTTCCGGCTGGTGTTCGAGTCCGACCTGCGCAGCGAGCCGGAGGCGGCCGCCGTGCTGGACGACGCCCTGTCCCGCTGCATAGACGTGGTCGCCGACGCGGTCACCACCGACGCCGGGCTGAACCGCGCGCGGGCCCGGATGCTGGCCGTCGGGCTGGTCGGCCTGAGCCAGATCGCCGCGCGCTACTGGCTGGACTCCGGCCAGGAGGTGCCCCGGGACGAAGCGGTGGCGCTGATGTCCGGGCTGGCCTGGCGGGGGCTGGCCGGCTTCCCACTGGTGAACGAACAGTCCGCAGGGGCCGACCAGCCGGAGAGCTGACCGCCGCGGGGCGGCCGGCTCCCGCCGGTCAGACCAGGTGCGCCCGGCGCCACAGCGCCTCGCTCGGGCCGCCGATCATGCCCTGCTCGCGCAGGAACGGCACCAGCTTGCGGGCGGTCCACCGGACGGTGTCCTGGTGGTGCGGGTTGGCCATGGCGACCTTGCGGGCCACCTTCGGGTCCAGCCCGACGCTGTGGTAGACGTCCGGGTGGATCAGGTTGGTGGCGATGCGGTAGCCGGCGATCGCGGTCAGCCAGCGCGCCAGTTCCCGCTCCGCCGCGTTGGTCCGGGGGATCAGCCGGGCCAGTTCCTCACGCGCGTAGCGGACGTGCCGGGCCTCCTCGGTCACGTGGATCTTGCTGACCATCCGGGTCAGCGGCTGCACCGTGTCGTCCTTCATGCCCTCGCGCTGCAACTGATCGGTGATCTCCTCGGCCACCAGGGTGGCGGCGAACATCGCCGGCCCGGCCGCCACGGTCTTGAACAGCCGGCCGGACTGCTGTGCGTGCCAGCGGGGCTTGTAGTCGGGCACGCCGTAGCGCTCGGTCATCTTGGCGAACATGATCGAGTGCCGGCACTCGTCGGCGATCTCGGTCAGCGCGTACTGGATGTGCTGGCTGCGCGGGTCGCGGTCGTAGGCGTAGCGCAGCAGCATCTGCATCAGGATGATCTCGAACCACAGCCCGATGCGGGCGATGCTGCACACCTCGTGGACGGACAGCGTGATCCGCTGCTCCTCGGTGAGTTGGTCCCACAGCTCGGTGCCGTACAGCGAGACCCGGTGCGCGGGCATCCCGTAGAGACCATCGACCAGCGGGGCCTCCCAGTCGATGTCCAGGTTCGGCTCGTACGAGTGCTCCAGCGAGCTGCGCAGCAGGCGCTGGGCGGTGGCCTCACGGTCGGCCGCTTTCTTCAGCGTCGGGGCGCTCATAGCCGGACTCCTCTCCTTCGGGTGCTCGAAGCTTGACGTTACCGGAGGTAACTGTTACCAATGGTAACGTGCAACGAGAACCTGTCAAGCCCGAACGCTCCGGCCGGACCACGAGGTGGGCCGGGCACCGCGCCCAGCGCCGCGAGGAGCTGGTCGAGGCCGCGCTGGCCGCGATCCGGGAGCACGGCTCAGGGGTGTCGGTAGCGGCCATCGCGGCCGCGGCCGGCGTCACCAAACCGGTGCTCTACCGGCACTTCACCGACCGGGCCGATCTGCAGCGCGCGGTGAGCGAACGGGCCGCGCAGCTGCTGCTGCAGCGGCTGCTGCCGGAGTTGACCCGCGAGCGGGGCCCGGTCGAGCACATCCGGGCGATCGTGGAGGCGTTCCTGGCCGGCGCCGAGGACGAGCCGCAGCTGTGGCACTTCGTGGTGCACAACCCTGGCGGCGAACGTGAGCAGGCCGAGGTCGTCGAGCACAGCATGGCGCTGATCGCCGGCCTTCTCTCCAGCGCGCTGGGCGACCGGCTGCGCCAGCGCGGACTGGACGCCGGCGGAGCGGAGGCCTTCGCCTACGGGCTGGTCGGCATGGTCTACACCACCGGCGACTGGTGGCTGCGCCGGCGCACGATGAGCCGCGCGGCCCTCACCGACTACCTGACCACGATCATCTGGAGCGGGCTGACCGGCGTGCTCGCCCAGGGCCGACCCGGGGACGACGAACTCCGGCGACCGCTGCGACTGGTCGACGAGCCGCGGGAAGCACCGGGAAACCTCCCACCGACGAAGGAGATGCCCCATGGATGACGACGACTACACCGGCCCGGCGACCCTGCTGGTCGGCCGCCGAGAGCTCCCGGTGCTGGTCCGGCTGATCGCCGTGCACCAGCCGGTGGACGGACGTACCCATTGGGCCGGGAGGGTGGGGGCCGACCCGACACTGACCGAGCTGCTGGGCGGCTCGGGAGCGGACGTCGAGCTGGTGACCCCGGAGGGCCGGGCGTCCGGACGGATCGGCGAGCCGGACCCGTGGGGCCGGTACCGGGTGACCGGTGTCGGCCGCACGCCCTTCCGGGCATCGGACGTCGCATCGGTGGACGTCGCCGACGGGAACGGCCGCACCCGGGAACGGCGGCCGGGCGCAGGTCAGCGGCCGACGGCGAAGCCGACCTTGCGGGAGTCGGCGGGCGCGATCTCGACATAGGACACCCGGGCGGCCGGCATCACGTAGCGGCGCCCCTTCTCGTCGACCAGCGTGAGCAACCCGGACGGGTTCTTCAGCGCGTCGCTCACCAGCGCCTCGACCTCGTCCGGCGACTGCGCGCTGGACACCACGAGCTCACGCGGGCTCTCCGCGACGCCGATCTTGACCTCCACGCTGGAACCTCCTGGTGAGAAACACGAGCACTGTCGGCCAGGCTAGTGGAGCAACCGTCGAGCCCCGCGCCCGGACCCGCGGGTTTCGCCCAGGGCGCAACCCGGGACCGACCCGGCGACCCGAACCCGGGCCCGTTCCGGTCAGGCCAGGCCGAGCGCGGCCATCCGCTGCCCGTGATTGGTCTGCAGCCGCTTGAACAGCACCGCGATGCCGCTGAGGTCACCGAACCCGCGCACGAAGAACCCGGCCAGCTCGTCGCGCTCGGCCACCACCTGCTGAGCTTGGGTGACCGCCTCGCCGAGCAGCCGCCGCCCCCACAACGCGAGCCGGTCGCGGACCTGCCGGTTGGACTCGATGGCCGCCCGCACCTCGCGCTCGGCGAACGCGCTGTGCCCGGTGTCGGCGAGCACCCGGCGCACCAGCGATCCGGTGGGCTCGGGCAACCATCCGGCGACCTCGCGGTAGAAGTCCGCCGCCAGACCGTCGCCCAGGTATGCCTTGACCAGCGACTCCAGCCAGTCGTGCGGCGCGGTGGCGCTGTGGTAGCCGTCGAACACCTCGACGAACGGCCCCATCGCCTCCTCGACCGTCGTGCCGAGGCCGTCGAGGTGCTCGCCCAGCAGCCGGAAGTGCGCCATCTCGGCCGCCGCCATGGCGGACAGCGCGGCGCGTCCGGCCAGCGTCGGCGCCGTACGGGCGTCCTCGGCGAGCCGGTCGAACGCCGAGAGCTCGCCGTAGGCCAGCGCACCCAGCAGGTCGACCACCGCGGCGTCGCTCGGCGCCGACGCGCCACCGTGCGCCTCGTCCATCACCCGCGTCGTCATACCCCGAGAGTAGCCATCACGGGGCGGCGAGGTATGTCACCGAACGTGCTTCGTGATGGTCCGCTATCATCTCAGTCAACGTGCGGTCGCGATGGTGGCCCGCGTCCGGCGGTTGCCCGAAATTCCGAGCCCTGCTCCGGACAGTCCGGGCCCGTGACGACATGTGCGCGTGCAGCGCCTCGCCGTCCCTCCCGCCCGGCCGCCGCCAGTGCCGGTGGTGGCCACGAGGTGGTCGAGGAGACGGGACCTGGCCTCTGCGCGCTGGAGAGAGGCGATTGCCCTGACGCTCGAGAGCACGACCACCGACCAGACCACCGACCCCGGAACCCCGGCCCCCGCACCCGAGCCATTGCACGCCGGTGCCCCGGTCAAGCCCGACTCCCCCACCTTCGCCGAACTGGGTGTGCGCCCCGAGATCGTCCGCGCGCTCAACGAGGTCGG
Source organism: Pseudonocardia sp. (assembly GCA_029263115.1). Lineage (GTDB taxonomy): Bacteria > Actinomycetota > Actinomycetes > Mycobacteriales > Pseudonocardiaceae > Pseudonocardia. The sequence goes on from JAJCYC010000138.1 coordinate 13,870, forward strand.
CATCGAACGCACCTTCGCGATCCAGGAGCTGACCCTGCCGCTGGCGCTGGCCGGCGAGGACGTGATCGGCCAGGCCCGCACCGGCACCGGCAAGACCCTCGGCTTCGGCGTCCCGCTGCTGCAGCGGCTGCGCCCCTCCGAGGGTGACCGGGACGTGCCGCAGGCCCTGGTCGTGGTCCCCACCCGTGAGCTGTGTGTGCAGGTCGCCCGCGACCTGAAGGACGCCGGCCGGCACCTCGGTGCCCGGGTCACCGCCATCTACGGCGGCCGCCCGTACGAGCCGCAGGTCGCCGAGCTGCAGCGCGGGGTGGACATCGTGGTCGGCACCCCCGGCCGGCTGCTCGACCTCGCCGAGCAGCGCCACCTGGTGCTGGGCCGGATCAACTCGCTGGTCCTCGACGAGGCCGACGAGATGCTCGACCTGGGCTTCCTGCCCGACGTCGAGCGGATCTTGCGGATGCTGCCCGACCAGCGCCAGACCATGCTCTTCTCGGCCACCATGCCGGGTCCGATCATCACGTTGTCCCGCACATTCCTCACCCAGCCCACGCACATCCGGGCCGAGGAGGCCGACGCCAGCGCCATCCACGAGCGCACCCGGCAGTTCATCTACCGGGCGCACGCGCTGGACAAGGTTGAGCTGCTGGCCAAGACGCTGCAGGCCGACGAGCGTGGCCTGACCATGGTCTTCACCCGCACCAAGCGCACCGCGCAGCGGGTGGCCGACGACCTGGCCGACCGCGGTTTCGCGGTCGGCGCGGTGCACGGTGACCTGGGCCAGGGCGCCCGGGAGCAGGCGCTGCGGGCGTTCCGGTCCGGGAAGATCGACGTGCTGGTCGCGACGGACGTGGCCGCCCGCGGTATCGATGTGACCGACGTGACTCATGTGGTCAACTATCAATGCCCGGAGGACTCGAAGACCTACATCCACCGGATCGGGCGCACCGGCCGGGCCGGCAAGGAGGGCGTCGCGGTCACCCTGGTCGACTGGGACGAGATCCCCCGCTGGAAGATGATCAGTGACGACCTCGGCCTGGGAGTGGACGAGCCGGTGGAGACCTACTCCACCTCGGAGCACCTGTTCGCCGATCTGAGCATCCCCACCGGGGCCGCCAGCACCCTGCCCCGAGCCGCGCGTACCCGGGCCGGGCTGGACGCCGAGCACCTCGAGGACGACGGCGGACCCGGCCGGCGCGGGCGCGGTGCGCGCGGTCCGGCCGGTCGGCGCGAACGGGTCGGTTCCGGCCGCACCGGCGGTCGATCCGGCTCCGGCCGTGACCGGGCCGAAGAGCCGGTCGCCGACGGCACCGGAGCCGACGACGAGGTCCACTCCGCCCGGGCCAACCGGCCGCCGCGGCAGCGCCGTCGCCGCCGGGCCGGCGTACCGGCGGGCGACCAGGACGGCGCCCCGGAGCCGGGTGACCGGCAGCCGGCGGGGTCTGAAGCACCGTCGTCGGTTTCCGAGCTGAGCAGCGCAGGCGAACCCGGCCGGCGCCCACGCCGTCGCCGCCGTCGGGGCGGAAACGCGGGCGAGCCGGACGCCGGCACCCAGGACGCCGCCGCCAGCTGAACGGCGGTCCCGCCGCCGGCCGGGCCGCATCGAGGGCCGCACCGAGGTCCATGGCGGCCACGGCCGGCGCGGGCGAAGGGAGCAGAGCAGCGTGCTGCGCGCTGAGCGCCGCCGCCGGGGCGACGTGGTCGCCGCCGCGTCACTGGCCGTCGCGGTCGTGGTGGCGGCCGTCGCGCTGTCGTTCACCAGCCCGGTCTCGCGCACCACGTCGGTGCCGGTCACCGGAACGATCCCGTCCGCGCCGCCGGGCCCGACCGACGTTCCGACGACGATGATCGAGGTCTGGCGGGCACCCAGCGCGGCCACCTCCGCCCCGGTGGTGGCCGGACCGGTCGTGGTGACCGGCGACGTATCCGCCGCCGACCCGGCGAGCGGTAGCGACACCGCGACAGCCGCCGATCCGGCGGGCGGGGGCGGCACGGTGGCCGGGCGGGACGCGCTGACCGGCCGGCCGCGCTGGAGCTACTCCCGTGACCTGCCGTTGTGCACCGTCGGGTCGGGCTGGGGCAACGCGCTCGCGGTGTTCCGCAACGGCGGCTACTGCTCCGAGGTGACCACGGTGGTGCCGGGCACCGGGCGGCGCGGCCCGCAACGCAACTCCGACGTGCACCCGGGTGGGCGGTTGCTCGACGACGGTTACCTGGTCACCGCGAACGGCCCGGGCTACCTCGAGGTGTGGCGTTCCGACCTGGTGAAGACCATGGCCTATGGCACCACCCGCACCGACGCCCAGCCCGGCCGCCAACCCCGCCCGCAGTGCCGGCACGCGGGGGTGGCCGTCGCCGACGGCCGGGTGGCGGTGCTCGAACGCTGCCCCGGCGAGCCGACCGACCGGCTCACCCTGCTGCGCCCGGACGGCAACGAGGCGGACAGCCCCGAGGAGCAGTTCAGCGTCGCGCTGCCCGCCACCGGCGCCCGGCTGGTCGCGGTGAACTCCGACCGGGTCGCGGTGCTGCTGCCCGGGCCACCCCGGCTGAGCATCCGGGACGAGGACGGCGCGGAGGTGGCCGTGCACCCGTTGGACCTTCCGCCCGCCGATCTGGCACCCGAGTCCCCGGGCGGGGTGGAACCCGGCGCGGAGAGCCTGCGCGTGCATCTGTGGTGGACCGGTTCGCGCACGGTGGCCCTGGATGTCTCGGATCTGGCGCCACGCTGGTCGGTACCGGACACCCTCGGCCCGGGCACGCTGTTCGCCGGGCGGCTCGTGGTGCCGGTGCCGGGCGGGTTGGCGGTGCTCGACGCGGACACCGGCGCCCGGCTGCGCACCGCCGCGGTGGATCGCGCGGGCCGGCGCGGCCCGGTCGTGCTGGACACCATCGGGCCGGTGCTGCTCGAGCAGCGGGGCCCGATCCTGGTCGCGCTGCGCTGAGCCCGGGACACACCCGTCGCCTGGCCCCGGCAACCGGCGGTTCCCAGCGGAGCGTCCCAGCGCGGGGGGCGGCGTGAGCGTGATCACGAACCGGCTCAGCCCCACCAGAACAGCCAGCCGAGCACCAGCAGGACCATCGGCACACCGAGCAGCGCCGCCACACCCGGCAGCCCGGTGCGGCGCCGGCCCACCCGGTTCAGCGCCACCGCCGCCGCGGCGCCCGCCGTGTGACCGGCCAGCGCCACCGCGCCCGGCCCGGGGTCGCCGATCGAGGCGGCGATCCCCCACACCGCGAACAGCCCGGCGGCGAGCACGACGGTGCCCGAGGCGAGCATCCCGGACAGCGACCGGGCCCCCCGGATGGCAAGCCCGGGGGCATGGGCGTCGGGCTCGGTCACGGGGCGAGCAGTGCCCACGGCTGAACCTCGGGTGCGGCGGCCCGCCCCTCCGGACAGCTCCGCCGAAAATCGCAGTACGAGCAGCCGCCCGACACCCGCGCCGGGAACAGCAGCTCCGGGTCGCCGCCGGCGGCCAGCGTGTCGGTGGCCAGGCTGGCGTCGTCGGCGGCCTCCTCCATCCGCCCCAGGTGGCGCAGCAGCGACGGCTCCGAGTGTTCCCAGGCTGCGACCTCACCGCTGGGCAGGTGGTGCAGCTCGACCCGCCGGCACGGTCGGCGCAGGGTCCGCCGGGCGGCCAGCGCGTAGAGGGCCAGGGCCTGCGAGGAGCGCGCGTCGTCGACGGTGAGCGCGTGCCGGCCGGTCTTGTAGTCGACCACCACCAGTTCGGCGCCGCGCTCGTCGATCCGGTCCACCCGGCCCTCCGCCACGATCCGGCCGGTGGGCGCCGACACCCATCGCTCGACTCCGACCGGCTCGTCGGACACGTCCAGCTCGGACACGTAGTCGGCGACCCACTGGCGGGCCCGTTCCCGGTAGCGCCGCCCCTGGTCTGTGTCCCGGAAGCCCTCGCCGCTCCAGTGCCGGTCGACCAGCCCCGCGGCGGCCTCGGGGGTACGCCCGGATACCGGCAGGTCGAACACCGCCCGCATCGCGTTGTGCACCACGGCGCCGAGTGTGCTGTGCGCCCAGGCCCCACCCCGGGGCGGGGGCGGCCGGTCGAGGTAGGTCATCCGGTAGCGGCGGGGGCAGTCCAGCCAGGTCGCCAACCGCGACGGCGTGACCTTGAACAGCCGGCGCGGCATGCCTTCGAGACTGAGCTGGCCGTCCATGCACCCACGGTATCGCCCGGCCCCGACCGTCCGGCCGGGGCGGCTCGGGGGGCGACTCGGGGACGGCTCGGGGACGGCTCAGCCCAGTACGGGGGTCACCTCGGCCCGGGCGACCAACCGCTCGAACACCTCCGGGTCGGTCGTCTCGGCGCCGATCCGGGTGGCCTTGTTGCCGCCGTGGTAGTCGCTGGAGCCGGTGGCCAGCAGTCCCAGCTCGGCGGCCAGGCCATGCAGGGCGGCGCGGTCG
>JAJCYC010000139.1 GCA_029263115.1 Pseudonocardia sp.
CGCGTGCACGGCCTTGGTCACCCGCTGCTCGTCGTCGTCCTCGTCGTCGGGGTCGTCCTCGTCGTCGACCGGTTGGCCCCGGCGCATCAGCACGAGCAGCAGCACCGCAAGGGTCAACAGACTTGCGACGAGCACGATCCGATCACCGACGCCCTCCTCGCGCTGGCCCTGTTCACCGGGATTGCGTTGAGCGGCGGCGTCGTCCTGGACGTTCTGGGCCGAGGGTGGCGCGGGCGGCGGCTCGGGCGGCGTTCCTCCCAACAGCTGGCTCGCCATGCCCATCAGCAGGCCGACCAGCACGGCGATCAGCAACTGGCGGCGACTCCGGACGGTCATCGGTGCCCTACGCGGTCGGACGACCGCGGCCCGCTTCGACCGGACCCGACGGTAGGTCAGCAACAGGATTACCCCGGTGACCAGCACGGTGATCGCGCCGATCTGGGTGATCGACCGCATCGCCGCCCACGCCTCGCCCACCGGAGCGGGCGGGGTCATCCCGCTGGCCCGGGCACGGGCCAGTACCACCGCCAGCACGACCAGCACGGCGATCCCGCCGACCCGGAGCACCGACGTCCCGGACGGGTGCCGGGTGTCGCGCTGGTCGGACATGTTCCGTGGCCTCCTCGGATCCCGTCGCGCGACCCGCGACACCACATGCCGCAACGTTCGTTCCGCCCGGGCCGGCCGTGCGGTGATTCGGGTCACCGCCGCACCATTGTGGCCGCTCCCATCAGGCACGGCACGACCGGTACCCACGTCGTGATCGTCGGCCGTTCGCGACCACCCGTGTGCGGGTCGCCCGATCGGGCACGTTGCGCGATGGCGATGGATGCGCCGCCGTACCGATCGGTGACCGCAGGCCTCTCCGCAAGCCAGGGATAGGACCGTCGTGCCCACACCGGGCATCCGAACAACGTATGGTGGCGGGAATCTCCGATCCGGAAGGACTCACCAGTGGTGCACGAGAGCGGCAATGGTCGTACCCCGGACCTGGCCCACCAGCGCGCCGAGCTCGGCACCAAGGTCGTCGGCCGGGATCGCGAGCTCGACCTGATCCTGGCCGCCGTGGTAGCCGGGCGGGACCTCCTGCTGGAAGGGCCTCCGGGCACCTCCAAGAGCACGATCCTGCGGGCGATCACCGCCTCCTGGGGCATCCCGCTGCACTTCGTGGAAGGCAACGCTGAGCTCACGCCGGCGAAGCTGGTCGGTCACCACAACCCCGCGCGCGTGCTCAAGGAGGACTACAGCGCGGACAACTTCGTGCCCGGCCCGTTGGTGGCCGCGATGACCGAGGGCGGCTTCCTCTACGTCGAGGAGCTCAACCGGGCGCCCGACGACACACTGAACACGTTGCTCACCGCGATGGCCGAGCGCGAGGTCAACGTGCCCCGCGTCGGACGCATCCACGCCTCGGCCAGCTTCCGGCTCGTCGCCTCGATGAACCCCTTCGACAACGTCGGCACCACCCGGATCTCCGCGAGCGTGTACGACCGCCTGTGCCGGCTCGCGGTGGGCTACCAGACCGAGGCCGAAGACCGGGAGATCGTGGCGCTGCGCACGACCTCCGACGACGAGCGGCTGGTCGCCGACGCGGTGGGGATCACCAGGGCCACCCGCGCCCACCCCGATGTGCGCCACGGCTCCAGCGTGCGTGGGGCGATCGACCTGGTGGCCGTCGCCGGTCCCCTCACCACGATCCGCGGCGGGGCGGTGAGCAGTGAGCTGGCTGGGCTCGCAGGGGCCGGTACCGGCGTGGCGGACCCGGACGACTCCTACCGCGCGGTGGTGCTGGACGCCGCGCTGCTCGCCCTCTCCGGGCGGATCACCGTCGACGAGGCGGCGGAGGTCACTCCCGAGCAGATCGTCCGGGAGCTGTGGGAGAACCACTTCGTACTCGACCCCCACCGAGCCGCGCGCGGCCCGATCACCATGACGGTGCCCGAGCCGACTTGACTGACCGGGGCCCGCCGGCCGGGCCCGCAGACCCCCTCGGACCGCAGGCCGCTGCGCCGGCGCCCCAAGCAGCTCGACGAGACGCCGCTGGTCTTCCGACCAGGTTCCGGCGCGGTGACCGAGAGCGCCGGCGGTGACCGGCGCGGTGGCCTCCAGGGCGGTCCGACGACCGCCGCGCAGGGCTGGGTGGCGACCTCGGAGGCAGGCGAGCGGCTGACCCTCGGCGAGGTCCGCGAGGACGGGGTGACCACGCCGGAGGTGCGGGCGCTGGCCCGGCGGATCACCGCCCGGCTGAGCGTTCGTCCGCGTGGCCGGGACCGCTCGTCGGTGGTGTCCGGCGGCGTCGGGCGGCTGGCCAGCGTGCCCTACCGGTACAACTCCGACGACATCGACCTGGACCGCACGCTGGAGGTGCTCACCGAGCGTCCGCTGCCCGAGGACACCGACGTCGTGGTCCGCGAGCGGGTGCAGGCCCGTCGCGCGGTTGTGCTGATGATCGACGTGTCCGGGTCGATGCGCGGGGAGAAGACCCGGATCGCCGCGGCCACGGTGGGCGCGCTGGCCGGTGAGCTGTCCACCGGTGCCTCCGAGCTGGCGGTGGTGGCGTTCTGGCGCGACGCCGCGGTGGTGCACCGGATGGGCCCGGTGACCTCCGCTGCTCCGCTGTTGGACAATCTGTTGTCGATCCCGGCCAAAGGACTGACCAATGTGCACTTCGCGCTGTCGGTCGGACTGGCCGAACTGTCGCGGGCCCGCGCGGCCCGCCGCTGCGGCATCCTGCTCTCCGACGCGGTACACAACGCAGGCCCGGACCCTCGCGACCTGGCGGCGAGGTTCAGCGCCCTGCACATCCTGCTGGAGACCGACGGCGAGCACGATGCCGAACTGGCCGGCGAGCTGGCCAAACTCGGGAAGGGGCTGCTGGCTCCGGTGCGCGGTCACCGCGATGTCGCGCCTGCCCTCAACCGGATGATCGGGTAGCCCGTCATCGGATGCCGTGATGCCACACCGTCGCCAGGCCGCCGCGTCGGCCGGTGCAGCCGCCCCGATCAGCGGATGACGAGGATACAGCGGTGACCGTGCACTTCATCGGCGCCGGCCCAGGTGCCGCTGACCTGATCACCGTCCGGGGCCGCGACCTGCTGGCCCGCTGCCCGGTATGCCTCTACGCGGGCAGCCTGGTGCCGGCGCAGCTGCTGGCGGTCTGCCCTCCGCGCGCCCGACTGGTCGACACCCGTGACCTCACGCTGGACCGGATCATCGAGGAGCTGGTCGACGCGCACCGGTCGGGGATGGACGTGGCCAGGCTGTGCTCGGGGGACCCGTCGGTGTTCAGCGCGCTCACCGAGCAGACCCGCCGGCTCGACGCTGCCGGAGTGCCCTGGGAGGTCGTTCCGGGGGTACCGGCGTTCGCGGCGGCCGCCGCCGCGTTGGGCCGGGAGCTCACCGTGCCAGGCGTCGGGCAGACCGTGGTGCTCACCCGGATCGCCGCCCGGGCCACCCCGATGCCGCCCGGCGAGGAACTCGCCTCGCTCGCAGCCACCGGGTCGACCCTGGTTCTGCACCTGGCCGTGCAACGGATCGAGGCGGTCGTCGAGCAGTTGGTGCCGCGGTACGGCGGCGGCTGCCCGGTCGCGGTGGTGGCCCGGGCCAGCCGGGAGGACGAGCTGGTGCTGCGTGGCACGCTGGCCGACATCGCCGCCCGGGTACGCGCGGCCGGGGTCCGCCGCACGGCGGTGATCGTGGTCGGTCGGGTGCTCGCCGACGGCGGCTGCGAGAGCCACCTCTACTCTGCAGCCCGCGAACGCTGACCGCGCACCGCGGCACGCGCTCCGCTCCGTGACGCGGGGGCTATCCGAGCCCGCCGTAGCGGCGCGGGGTGAAGACCACACTTGTCCCGTCGCCGCGTTGCACCACCTGGGTCTGCGAGGAGCCCACCAGCAACAGGCAGCGCATGTCGACGATCGCCGGGTCCAGCTCGGCCAGCCGGGTGACGGTGATCCGTTCCGCCGACCCGCCGACGTCCCGACCGACCACCACGGGCGTGTCCGGGGACCGGTGCTTCAGCAGCAGGTCGCGGGCCGCGGCCACCTGCCAGACGCGGCTTCGGGACGCCGGGTTGTAGATCGCCAACACCAGGTCGGCGGTGGCCGCCGCGGTGAGGCGGGCGGCGATGACCTCCCACGGCTTGAGCCGGTCGGACAGCGAGAGCACGCAGTAGTCGTGACCCAGCGGCGCACCGACCCGGCTGGCCACCGCGTGCGCGGCGGTCAGGCCCGGTAACACCCGGACCCGGACGTCCTTCCACCTCGGCTCCACCGCGACCTCCAGCACCGCACTGGCCATCGCGAATACGCCCGGGTCACCGGAGGACACCACTGCCACCCGCCGGCCGCCCCGAGCCATGTCGAGCGCGAACGCCGCCCGCTCGGACTCCACCCGGTTGTCCGAGGGATGACGGCGCTGGCGGGAGTTGGCCGCCACCCGGTCCAGATACGGTCCGTAGCCGACCAGGTCGGTGGCGTCGGCGAGCGCCTCCTGCGCCTGCGGGGTGAGCCACGGCCGGCCGGCCGGGCCGAGCCCGACCACCACCACCTCACCGGTGCCAGGTCCCACCACGGCCTCCCCCGGGTCACCGCTGGCTGCGGGGTCCAGCGGTAGGCCGGGTGTCGCGGCCGCCTCACGGGCCATCGTCGCCCCGGCCAGCGGGCTGGGGCGCAGGGCCAGGGAGAAGTACGGCACGGTCTCCGGGGCCACCTCGGCCAGTGGTGCCACCCGCTGGCTGTCGGTGCTGGCCCGTTCGACGTAGTACATCGCGTCCAGCGCCCCGGCCCGCTCGGCCGCCTCGCGCAGCGAGCCGAACGTACGACCGAGTTTCAACACCGCCGCCGCGTCGGTGTCGGCCAGTCGGCGGGCCAGCTCATCGACGGGAAGCGTGGCGGGCAGCACGGTCAGCACCTCGTCGCGCTCCACCAACGGTCGCCCCAACGCGGCCGCGGCGGCGCTCACCGAGGTCACCCCCGGCACCACAACGGTCCGGTAGCGGTGGGCCAGCCGCTCGTGCATGTGCATGTAGGAGCCGTAGAAGAACGGGTCG
>JAJCYC010000140.1 GCA_029263115.1 Pseudonocardia sp.
CGGCGCAGGTCCTCGCCACGCCGTTGCTCGTCGACCGCCACCCGGAACCGGGCGATCTGGTCGCCGGCCATCTGGTAGTAGCCGCCGGCCACCATCACCCCGTCCGCTCCGGCCTGCACGTAGAACGGGCCGACGGTGGCCCCGCAGTGTGTCTTGTACGGCGTCTTGTCGGCGGAGAACCGCACGTCGCGGTGCGGCCGGAACACCTTGCCGGTGCCGAACTCCGGCGCCAGCGCGGCCAGCAGCTCCAGCATCGGCGCGCGCACGTCGTGGTCGTAGACCTGCTTGTGATCGGTCCAGTAGGCCTTGGAGTTGTCGGCCTCCAGGCCGTCGTAGAAGTCGACCAGCCGCTCCCCGAACCCGGCGAATCCCATGTGCCGAGCCTAGGCGTGACCTCGGGGGCGCGGTCAGGGACCGTAGGGACATGGTCGACGCGGAGAAGGCCGACACGGCTGACGGATGGGCCCGGCGCCAGGCGGAGCGGGTGCGGGACGACCCGGGGGCCCGCCTCGCGCTCGCCGCCCGCACGTATGAGCCTGTCGCGGGTGCTGCCCGAGGACTACCCCCTCACCGGCGACGTCGGGTTCTACCTCACCCGAGAGGGCCGGCTCGCCCGGCTGCTCGACTACGGGGTGATCAGCCCGCGACTGCAGCCCGTCTACGAGTGGTCGGCCGGGGTCCTGCGGGAGCCGCGCCTGGGCGGCCTCATCGAGCAGGGGTGCCCGCGCTACGCGTGGCGACCGGACCGGGAGGTGTGGCAACCGGCCCGACCCCGAGCCGCGGTCCGGGCGGTACGGGCCGTCCTCCCGGCCGACGGCTGACGGCGGTCGAGCAGCGCGGGGAGTCAGTCGTCGCCGGACGCGGTGAGCGTGGCCAGGACGCCATCGCCGTACTTCGCCAGCTTGTTCTCCCCGATGCCGCTGATCGTGCCCAGCGCCGCCAGGTCGGCCGGCAGCCGGGTGGCGATCTCCCGGAGGGTGGCGTCGTGGAAGATCACATAGGCCGGCACCCCCTGCTCCTTCGCGGTGGACGCGCGCCAGGCCCGCAGCCGCTCGAACACCGGTGCCGCGCCGGCCGGAAGCTCCGCAACCGGGTCCTTCGCGCCCCGGGATCGCGCCGGTCGGGCCCGTTTCTCCGGTTCGCGGCGCATCATCACCCGGCGGTCGCCGCGCAGCACCTCCCGGCTGGCCTCGGTGAGCACGAAGGTCTGGTAGTTGCCCTCCACCGCGAGCAGGCCCTGGGCCATCACCTGCCGGATCACCCCGCGCCACTCGGCGTCGGACAGGTCCACCCCGATACCGAACACGGTTAGCGAGTCGTGGTCGAACTGCTCCACCTTCGCGGTGCGCTTGCCGCGCAGGATGTCGATGATCTGCCCGGCGCCGAACTTCTGCCGGCGTTCCCGGTCCAGCCGGTACACCGTGGAGAGCACCTTCTGCGCGGCGACGGTGCCGTCCCAGGATTCCGGCGGGGACAGGCAGGTGTCACAGTTGCCGCACGCCTGCCCCGGCTGCCCGAAGTAGTTCAGCAACCGCACCCGCCGGCAGCCCACGGTCTCGCACAAGCCCAGCATCGCGTCCAGGTGCTGGGCCAGTCGCTGCCGGTGCGCGCGGTCGCCGGGCGAGTCGTCGATCATCTTGCGCTGCTGCACCACGTCGGCCAGGCCGTAGGCCAGCCACGCGGTCGACGGCAGCCCGTCGCGTCCGGCGCGGCCGGTCTCCTGGTAGTAGCCCTCGACCGACTTCGGCAGGTCCAGGTGCGCGACGAACCGCACGTCCGGCTTGTCGATGCCCATGCCGAAGGCGATGGTCGCCACCATCACCACGCCGTCCTCACGCAGAAACCGGGCCTGGTTCGCCGCTCGGGTGCGCGCGTCCAGCCCGGCGTGGTAGGGCAGGGCGGTGATCCCCTGGGCGACCAGGAACCCGGCGGTCTGCTCCACGGAGTTGCGAGACAGGCAGTAGACGATGCCGGCATCGCCCGGGTGCTCGGTGCGCAGCAGCTCCAGCAGTTGCCGGCGGGGCTCGTTCTTCGGCGCGATCCGGTACTGGATGTTGGGCCGGTCGAAGCTGGCCACGAAGTGCCGCGCCCCGCCGGCCTCGGTCAGGTCGAGCCGGGTGGCGATCTCGGCGTGGGTGGCCTCGGTGGCCGTCGCGGTGAGCGCGATCCTCGGCACCGCGGGCCAGCGCTCGTGCAGCCGGGACAGCTCCAGGTAGTCCGGCCGGAAGTCGTGGCCCCACTGCGCGACGCAGTGCGCCTCGTCGATCGCGAACAGCGCGATAGCGCCCCGGTCCAGCAGCCGCACGGTCGACTCCACCTTCAGCCGCTCCGGCGCGAGGTAGAGCAGGTCCAGCTCACCGGCCAGGAACGCGGTCTCGACCTCGCGACGTTGCCCGTGGTCCTGGGTGGAGTTCAGGAACCCGGCCCGCACCCCCAGCGCGGTGAGCGCGTCCACCTGGTCCTGCATCAACGCGATCAGCGGCGACACGACCACGCCCACGCCGTCCCGCACCAGGGCCGGGATCTGGTAGCACAGAGACTTGCCGCCGCCGGTCGGCATCAGGACGAGCGCATCGCCCCCGCCGACCACGTGCTCCACGATCTCGGCCTGTTCGCCCCGGAACGAGTCGTAGCCGAAGACCTTCTGGAGCACGTCGGCCGCGGCGGACGTGGTGCTGGGCTGGACCACCAGCTGATCGTACGAGCGCGTGACGACAGTCCCCCGCCGCCCTCCGGGGTCACCGGCCGCGCAGCGGCAACGCGCCGGGGTGAACTGGTGCGGGCAGCCGGGAGTCGCCGGTGAGGTGGGCGTCCACCGCGCGGGCCACCGCCCGGCCCTCGGCGATCGCCCACACCACCAGCGAGGCACCCCGGTGCGCGTCGCCGCAGACGTACACACCGGGTACCTCGGTGCGCCAGTCCGGTCCGCAGCCCAGGGTGCCCGCCGCGGTGGCCGCCAGGCCGAGCCCGGTCAGCAGCGGTGTGTCGGTGACCCCGGCGAACCCGATCGCGAGCAGCGCCAGGTCGCACCGCAGTTCGGTGACCTCGGGACCGATCGGCTGCATGACGCGGCGGCCGGTGACCGGGTCCCGGACCACCCGAACCCGGCGCACCGCGACCGCCCGCACCCGGCCCCGGCCGTCCTCGACGAACCGCTCGACGGCGACCTCGAACCGCCGCTGCCCGGCCTCGCGGTGCACCGGGTGGGTGCGCAGGATCCACGGCCAGGTCGGCCACGGGCTGCGCGCGCCGTCCCTAGTCCCGGGCGGGCAGGGGTAGCGGTCGAGCTGGTGCACGCTCGCCGCGCCCTGCCGCACCGCGGTGCCGTAGCAGTCGGCGGCCGTGTCACCGCCGCCGATGATCACCACGTGCCGGCCGTGCGCGGAGATCCCGGTCGGGCCGTCGCCGGCGCACTCCCGGTTGGCCGCCACCAGGTGCTCCATCGCCAGGTGCACCCCGGCCAGCCCGCGGCCGGTCAGCTCGGGGGCGTCCCGGGCGGTCAGCGCGCCGACCGCGAGCACCACCGCGTCGAACCCGGAGCGCAGCCGCTCGACCGGCAGGTCACAGGCGGCCGAACCGCCGACCTCGCAGGAGGTGACGAACGTGGTGCCCTCGGCGCGCAGCTGGGCCAGCCGCCGCTCGAGCACCGCCTTCTCCAGCTTGAACTCGGGAATCCCGTAGCGCAGCAGCCCGCCGAGACGATCGTCGCGCTCGAACACGGTGACCTGGTGCCCGGCCCGGGTGAGCTGCTGGGCCGCAGCCAACCCGGCCGGGCCGGAACCGACCACCGCTACCCGCCGCCCGGTGGACGGCCCGGGCCGCCTCGCCACCGCCAGGCCCCGGTCCCAGGCCAGATCGGCGATGCTCCGCTCGATCCGCTTGATCGCCACCGCGCCACCGGCGGCCGGAGTCAGGTCCAGCACGCACGCCGACTCACACGGGGCGGGGCACAACCGACCGGTGAGCTCGGGGAAGTTGTTGGTGGCGTGCAGCCGGTCGCTGGCCTCGGCCCAGTCGCCGCGGCGGGCCAGGTCGTTCCACTCGGGGATCAGGTTGCCCAGCGGGCAGCCGGCCGACCCGGAGTGACAGAACGGCACGCCGCAGTCCATGCACCGGGTGGCCTGGTCGCGGGTCTGCGCCACCTGGTCGGGGTCGAGCAGGTCGACCTGGACCTCCCGCCAGTCGCCGACCCGCTCCTCGACCGGGCGGGTCGGGGTGTCCACCCTGGGGTGGTCGAGAAACCCGCGCGGGTCAGCCACGGGCGGCCGCCGCAACGGCGGGCGGGCGCCCGGACAGGTCGGGGGC
>JAJCYC010000141.1 GCA_029263115.1 Pseudonocardia sp.
CGCCGACGCCGACGACGCGGCGAACTACGGTGGGATCGGCGCGGTGATCGGCCACGAGATCGGCCACGGCTTCGACGACCAGGGCTCGAAGTACGACGGCGAGGGCAACATGACCGACTGGTGGGAGGCCGACGACCGCGCCGAGTTCGACCGCCGGGCGCGGGCGCTGATCGAGCAGTACGACGGGCTGTCGCCGCTGGGTCTGCCCGGGCACACGGTCAACGGGGCGCTCACCGTCGGGGAGAACATCGGTGACCTGGGCGGGCTGACCATCGCGCTCAAGGCGTACAAGATCGCCCTGGGCGACGCCGAGGGCCCGGTGCTGGACGGGCTGACCGGCGTGCAGCGGGTGCTGATCGGCTGGGCCCAGGTGTGGCGGGCGGCCACCCGGGACGCCGAGGCGCTGCGCCGGCTGGCCACCGACCCGCACTCCCCGCCGGACCTGCGCTGCAACGCCGTGGTCACCAACCTGGACGCCTTCCACGAGGCGTTCGAGGTGACCGAGTCCGATGCGCTCTACACCCCGCCGGAGCAGCGCGTCCGCATCTGGTGAGCCGGGTCGGCCCGGTCGGTGGTGTGCCGATATCGGCACATCACCGACCGCCGCCGACCGGAGCCGGCAGCCGTTCGGCCGGCTGCCCGCCGGCTCGGGGTCGGGGCCGCGGGTCAACCGCCGCTCAACGCGCCAAGCACCAGGTCCAGCACGAGCACCGCGCCGGCCTTGTCCAGCGGGTGGTTGCCGTTGCCGCACTTGGGCGACTGCACGCACGACGGGCAGCCGGCCGGGCACTCGCAGTCGACGATCGCCTCCCGGGTGGCGGTCAGCCACGGCAGCACGTCGACGTAGCCGCGCTCGGCGAACCCGGCGCCGCCCGGGTGGCCGTCGTGCACGAACACCGTGGGCAGGTCGGTGTCGGCGTGGTGGGCGGTGGACATGCCGCCGATGTCCCATCGGTCGCACACCGCGAACAGCGGCAGCAGCCCGATCGCGGCGTGCTCGGCGGCGTGCAGCGCACCCGGCACCCGGTCTCCGTCCAACCCGGCTTCGACCAGCAACGACTCCTCGATCGTGTACCAGACCGCGCGGGTGTGCAGGGTCTGCGCCGGCATGTCCAGCGGTACCGTCTCGATCACCTCGCCGCTGGGCCGCCGCCGGACGTAGTCGACCACCTGCGAGGTGACCGCCACGTCGCCGAGCCGCACCCGCACGCCGCCGTCCCCGAACCCACCGTCCCCGAACCCGCCGCCGTCCACCCCGAGCACCGACACCTCGACCACCGACCGCGCCCAGGTGGAGAAGTCCGGCTCCTCGGCGCGCACCAACGCCAGGCCCCCTGTGTCGGCGCCGCCGCCCGGTTCGGTTGCCGACCCCGGGTCCAGCTCCAGCGAGTCGACCACGAAGCTCACGCCCCGGTGCAGGTACACCGCGCCCGGATGCACGGTGGCCGGCGCGCGGCCACCGTCGACGGTGCCGAGCATCCGCCCGGTGTCGGCCTCCACCACGATCACCGGACCGCCGCCCCCGCGCAGGTCCACCGAGGCGGCCGGCCGGCTCGACGGGTCGGGCCAGAACCAGCCGGTGGGCCGGCGACGCAGCACCCGGTCGGCGACCAGCGCGTCGAGCACCTCGACCGCGCGCGGTCCGAACAGCCCGGTCACCTCGCCGTCGGTCAGCGGGGCCTCGGCGGCCGCGCAGGCCAGGTGCGGCCCGAGCACGTAGGGGTTGGACGGGTCGAGCACGCAGCCCTCCACCGGACGCTCCAGTAGCGCCGCCGGGTGGTGCACCAGGTAGGTGTCCAGCGGGTCGTCCCGGGCCACCAGCACCACCAGCGCCGCCCGCCCGGCCCGCCCGGCCCGCCCGGCCTGCTGCCAGAACGACGCCCGGGTGCCGGGGAACCCGGCGACCAGCACCGCGTCCAGCCCGACGATGTCCACGCCCAGCTCCAGGGCGTTCGTCGAGGCCACCCCGAGCAGCGCACCGGAGCTCAAGCCCGCCTCCAGCGCGCGCCGCTCCTCGGGCAGGAACCCCGCGCGGTAGGCCGACACCCGCGCCGGCAGCTCCGGCGACACCTCGGCCAGCAGCGCGGCGGCCCGCCGCGCGGTCAGCTCCGCGCCGTGCCGCGAGCGGACGAACGCCAGCGTGCGCGCGCCGTCGGCCACCAGGTCGGCCAGCATCCGGCCGGCCTCGGCGCCGGCCGACCGCCGCACCGGGGCGCCGTTCTCCCCGCGCAGCTCGGGCAGCAGCGGCGGCTCCCACAGCGCGACCGTGCGCGGGCCGCGCGGCGAGCCGTCCTCGGTCACCGCCGCTACCTCCAGCCCGGTCAGCCGGGACGCCGAGTTTCCCGGGTCGGCCACCGTGGCCGAGGCGAGCACGAAGGTCGGGGCGCAACGGTAGAGCGCGCAGACCCGCCGCAGCCGGCGTAGCAGCAGCGCCACGTGCGAGCCGAACACGCCCCGGTAGGAGTGGCACTCGTCGACCACCACGTAGCGCAGCCGGCGCAGGAACGACGCCCAGCGGGGGTGCCGGGGCAACAGCGTGCGGTGCAGCATGTCGGGGTTGGTGAACACCCAGCGGGCGTGTGCGCGCACCCAGTCGCGCTCCTCGTACGGGGTGTCGCCGTCGAAGGTGGCCGCCCGGACCCCGTCCAGCCCCAGCTCGGTGACCGCGCGCAGCTGGTCGACCCCGAGCGCCTTGGTGGGGGAGAGGTAGAGCGCGGTCGCCCGGTGGTCGGCGGTCAGTGCGGACA
>JAJCYC010000142.1 GCA_029263115.1 Pseudonocardia sp.
GGTCTGGCCCGGGCCGCTGTGACGGTGTTCACGCTTGCCCGGGAGGCGTTACCGAACGTGGTCGGCCCCGGCGCGGTGCGCGACCTGGTGGACCGGGTGGTCGAGCGGCGGGTGCTGCGCGGCCGGTGCCCGGCGGACGACCTGCTGGACGGCCGGACCGACGACCTGGAGGACCCGCAGTGAGCCATCCGCTGGCCGAGCTGGACACCGAGCGACTGCGCGGCCTGGTGGCCGGCGAACTGGCCGCCGTCCGGGCCCGCAGCGCGGTGCTCACCGACGCGGTCGACGAGTCGGACCTGGTCCGCCAGCATTCGCCGCTGATGTCCCCGCTGGTGTGGGACCTGGCGCACATCGGCAGCCAGGAGGAGCTGTGGCTGGTCCGCGACCTGGGCGGCCGGGCGCCGCTGCGGCCCGAGATCGACGGGCTGTACGACGCCTTCCGGCACTCCCGGTCCAGCCGGGTCGAGCTGCCGCTGCTTACCCCGGAACAGACCCGCGCCTACGTCGCCGAGGTCCGCGACAAGGCCCTCGACGTGCTGGACCGCAGCCCGCTGCGTGGTCGGCGGCTGGAGGAGTGCGGCTTCGGCTTCGGGATGATCGTGCAACACGAGCAGCAGCACGACGAGACCATGCTGGCCACCCACCAGTTGCGGGCCGGCGAGCCGGTGCTCACCGGCGAGCCGGCACCGCCCGCTCTGGTGGCGTCGATGCCGGCCGAGGTGCTGGTGCCCGCCGGTCCGTTCACCATGGGCACCTCGTCCGAGCCGTGGGCGCTGGACAACGAGCGGCCCGCGCACCGGGTCGAGCTGTCGACGTTCGTGATCGACGCCGCACCGGTGACCAACGCGCGGTATGCGGAGTTCGTCGTCGCCGGCGGCTACGACGACCCGCGCTGGTGGAGCGACGAGGGCTGGGCGCACCGGTGCGCGGAAGGGCTGGAGGCGCCGCTGTTCTGGCGGTTCGACGGCGACCGCTGGTGGCGCCGCCGATTCGGGCTGTTGGAGCCGGTGCCCGAGGACGAGCCCGTGGTGCACGTGTGCTTCCACGAGGCGGCGGCGTACGCGGCCTGGGCCGGCCGGCGCCTGCCCACCGAAGCCGAGTGGGAGAAGGCCGCCCGGTGGGACCCGGCCACCGGCCGCTCGCGCCGCTATCCCTGGGGCGACGCCGAGCCCACACCGGGGCACGCGAACCTCGGGCAGCGCCACCTCGGACCGGCTCCGGTGGGCGCCTACCCGGCCGGGGCCTCGCCGCTGGGCGTGCACCAGCTGATCGGCGACGTGTGGGAGTGGACGTCGTCGGGCTGGCACCCGTACCCGGGGTTCGAGGTGTTCCCGTACCCGGAGTACTCGCAGGTCTTCTTCGGCGGCGACTACCGGGTGCTGCGCGGCGGCTCCTTCGGCACGGCGCCGTCCGCGATCCGGGGCACCTTCCGCAACTGGGACCACCCGATCCGCAGGCAGATCTTCTCCGGCTTCCGCTGTGCCCGGGACGCCGACGCCGCGGAGACCGCCTCGGGTGTCGCAGCCGGACGGGTCGGCTAGCCGGTGTGTCGCCACCTGGCCTACCTGGGTCCACCGCGCCTGCTCGCAGACCTGGTGCTCGCGCCGCGTTACGGGCTGCTGCGCCAGTCCTACGAGCCCCGGGACATGCGCGGCGCCGGCACGGTGAACGTCGACGGGTTCGGCGTGGGCTGGTACCGCGGCGACCGGACGGTCGAGCCGGTGCGCTACCGGGGCGACCGCCCCCTGTGGGCCGACGAGTCGTTCGCGCAGATCGCCCGGGTCACCGAGGCGGGCGCGGTGCTGGCCGCGATCCGCTCGGCCACCGAGGGCATGCCGATCGTGCACACCGCCTGCGCCCCGTTCACGGCCGGGCCGTGGCTGTTCAGCCACAACGGGATGATCACCGGCTGGCCCGGTTCGATGGCCGGCGCGGCGGCCACCCTCCCGGTCACCGACCTGCTGACCCTGGACGCGCCGACCGACTCGGCGCTGCTGTGGGCGCTGGTCCGGCACCGGCTGCGGGCCGGGGTGGACCCGGCGGACGCGCTGGTCGAGGTGGTCGGCTCGGTGGGCGCCGCCGCGCCGGGCTCCCGGCTGAACCTGCTGCTCACCGATGGGCGGCAGATCTGGGCCACCGCCTGGGGGCACGCCCTGACCACCCTGCGCACCGCGGACGCTCTGACCGTGGCATCCGAGGGTTACGACGACCAGCCCGGTTGGCAACCGGTACCGGAGGGGTACCTGCTGTGGGGCGGCGCATCCGGGGGCGCGCGGCTCCGTTCGATCGCGGACATCGACCAGGTGACCCGCACCGACCATCGAGAGGAAGTCCGATGACCCGCGAAGCCGACCGCGACGCAGCGGCCAGCACCGGCGAACGAGCGGCGCACCGCGCGGGCCGGCGCCGATGAGCGCCGCCGTGCTCGACGTGTACCTGACACCCGCCGACGGCGTCGAGGCGTTGCGCTCCGACGCCCGTGCCGGGCTCACCGCGTCACCGAAGGACCTGCCGCCGAAGTGGTTCTACGACGCCACCGGCAGCGAACTGTTCGAGTTGATCACCAAACTGCCCGAGTACTACCCGTTCGAGGCCGAACGGGAGATCCTGCGTGACCGGGCCGCTGAGATCGCCGCCGCCTCGGGCGCGGAGTCGCTGGTCGAGCTGGGATCGGGGTCCTCGGAGAAGACCAGGCTCCTGCTGGACGCGCTCGGTGCCGGCGGCACGCTGCGTCGCTACCTGCCACTGGACGTCTCCGAGGCCGCGCTGCGTGAGGCGATGGACGCGCTGAGCACCGAGTACCCCGGTCTCGCGGTGCGCGGCATCGTCGGCGACTTCACCCGCCACCTGGACCGGATCCCGGCCGAGGGCAAGCGGCTGCTGGCCTTTCTCGGTGGCACCATCGGCAACCTGCGGCCGGCCGAGCGGGCGCGCTTCCTGCGCTCGGCCCGGGACGCGCTGCGCCCGGGGGAGCAACTGCTGCTCGGCACCGGGCTGGTGATCGACCCGTCGGTGATGGTGCCGGCCTACGACGACGACCAGGGCGTCACCGCCGAGTTCAACCGCAACGTGCTGCGGGTGCTCAACCGGGAGCTGGGAGCGGACTTCGTGCCCGACGCGTTCGAGCACGTCGCGGTGTGGAGCGACGAGCGGGAGTGGATCGAGATGCGGCTGCGGGCCCGGCACCCGATGACCGTGCGGGTACCGGAGCTGGGCCTGGAGGTGCCGTTCGCCGAGGGCGAGGAGATGCGCACCGAGACCTCCGCGAAGTTCCGCCGGGCCGGGGTGGCCGCCGAGCTGGAGGCCGCCGGGTTCGACCTCACCGCCTGGTGGACCGACCGTGCCGAGCGGTTCGCGGTCAGCCTGGCCACCGCCGTTTGATCGGGCACGCGGCCGGCCGCCCCCTCCGGGCCGGCCGCGCGCCCGACCGTTCATTCAGCGCCGTTCGTCGTTCAGCGTCGTTCGGAAGGCCCTTCGGAATGGCCCAGCCGGCGATCCGGGGCGATCCGGTCGCGGACCAGCCGCTTCAGCTCTGCGAGCTCGGGGAATCCGCCGCGTTCCTTGCGGGACCAGACGGTGTCGTCGCCGATCCGCACCTCGAAGACGCCGCCGGTGCCCGGTACCAGCGCCACCTCGCCGAGTTCGTTCTCGAAGGTGGTCAACAGTTCCTGCGCGGTCCATCCGGCGCGCATCAGCCACCGGCACCGTGTGCAGTACTCGATCTCCAGCCGAGGTCCGTTCGCTGTCACTCCGCACAGTCTGCCCGCCCCCCGACCACCGCGCGACGCCGTGATCGGCGTTTCGGTGGGGGGTCGGACGTGAGGCGTCCGGAGATCCACCTGAACGCGGACCATCGAGGGGAGTTGACGCCTCGGCCACGGCGGGGCCGGGCAGACTGCGATCCATGTGGATCCGCCCCGTCGAGCTGCGCGCGATCCAGGCCGGAGAGCTGGACCTGGCGTTCCGCCGCTGGGAACGGCCGAGGGTCGTGGTCGGCACCCTGATGCGCACCGCCGTCGGGCTCGTCGAGGTCACCTCGGTGGGCCCGGTCGATCCCGCTGACCTCGGCGAGGACGATGCCCGGCGGGCGGGCGCGGCATCGCCCGACGCGTTGTGGGCGGCGCTCGCGGGGCGGCCGGAGCAGCCGCTCTGGCGGGTCGGCCTGCGCTTCGCCGGCCCGGACCCGAGGGTGGCGCTGCGCGACACGGTGCCCGACGCCGACGAGGTCGCGTCCATCCAGGCCCGGTTGGACCGGCTGGACCGCGCGTCGAGGTACGGGGCCTGGACCCGGGAGGCGCTCGACCTGATCGACCGGTTCCCGCAGCGGCGGGCGCCCGACCTCGCGGCCCGGGTCGGGCGTCCGACCGCCGAGTTCAAGACCGACGTGCGCGAGCTCGAGGAACTCGGGCTGACCGAGTCGCTGGACGTCGGCTACCGGCTCTCACCGCGGGGCGCGGCCGTCGTCGACGCCGAGCGCCGGGGTCGGGACGCTCGAGGAGGTGGCCACCCGTAGCGAGGCCGACCTGGCCGGCCTGAACGGCGTCGGCCGGTGGCGATCGCCCGGCTGCGGGAGGCGCTCACCGATCGGGGCCCGGAAGTCCCGAAGATGGCCCCAGGCGCAAGGTGGGGCTGCTAGTCCTGAATGGACGGCCGGGTGCAAGGTGGGCGTGGCGGTCGGTCCGGCTGGTCTGCGGTCGAGCTCAGTTGAGTGTTCCGTAGGGGGATCTGGGCATCGTGCACCGTGTCGTCCGGGTGGTCGATCGCGGCCTGCGCGAGCCGGAACAGGATCGCCTCCTTTCCGCGCACCCGGCGCAGGTCCTCGGTCAGCTCCCGCTCTACCCGCCGGTCGGCCCGTGTATTGATCTTGTGCACCAGGCTGATCAGCAGATCGACCAGAGCGTCGGTGATCTCCGAGGTGCGCATCCAGCACAACGCGGCCAGCAACGTCATCCGCACCGGTACGGCAGCGGCTTTCAGATCCGACGGGTACGACCTGGCGGCGCGGGCGCGCCAGGCGTCGACGAGCTTCTCCGAGGTGTCGGCGAACAGGTCCGCCGGCAAGCCGATCTCTCGGATCGCCGTCAGCTTGTCGACCTCGCGCAGCAGCGTCTCCAGCCCAACCTGACCGGGGTCAGATTTCAGCTCTGCCAACAGGTTCCGGCCGTCCTCGTCGTCCACCAGGCCCGCCAAGCGCACCCGGCATGCAGCGCCCAGCCGGACGGTGGTCCGCTCGCAGAACCGCTGCTCGAACGTTGCCCGTGCCGAACCGACGATCCGGTCAATCCGGCCCGGCGGCTCGATCCGTTCAACCCGACAGCGCACCAGCAGCGCCTCACGCAGCTGCTCATTTCTCAACTCGACCGGGCAGACCTCCTCGGCCAGCCACCCGGCCAGCTTGTCCTCATCGCCGCGGGTCGACTCGCGGAACCCGAACGCCTCGCGCACCTGTGCCCGTCCGGCCGGGTCGACCCGTCTTATTGCCCACCAGCAGCCTGCGGGCTTAGTTGATCTCGGGCTAGTGGAGTCCAGCAGAGTGGTGTACGACAGGCCCGGTGAGGGGCGTGGCGTGGACGTTGGCCGGCGAGGACTGGCGGGACCGCACCGCGCCCCGGGCGACCGTGCTGGCTACGCGGCTCCGCGACTGCGGCGGCTGCCGCGACCGCGAGGTCCTGATGAACGTCCACCCGCACCTGCTCCCCGAGGAGGGGCAGCCGCTTCCGCCGTGCCGCGGGGTGTCGCGGCGGGGCTCGACCAAACCGTGCCGGCCGAGCCCCGGCCGCCGCCGAAGCCGCTGGTGAGGGCGCGACCCTCACGCGATCATGTTGCGGGCGCCCTACGACGCCAGCATCCGGCGCAGCACGTACTGCAAGATGCCGCCGTTGCGGTAGTAGTCCGCCTCGGCGGGGGTGTCGATCCGGACCACCGCGTCGAACTCCACCGGGTCGCCGCCGTCGCCGCGGGCGGCCGTGACGTGCACGGTGGCCGGCGTGGAGCCGTCGTTCAGCGCGGTCACCCCGCTGATGTCGAACGTCTCGGTGCCGTCCAGACCCAGGTCGGCCGCCGACGAGCCGGCCGGGAACTGCAGCGGCAGCACGCCCATCCCGATCAGGTTGGAGCGGTGGATCCGTTCGAACGACTCGACGATCACCGCGCGTACCCCGAGCAGCGCGGTGCCCTTGGCCGCCCAGTCCCGGGACGACCCGGAGCCGTACTCCTTGCCACCGAGCACCACCAGCGGCGTTCCGGAGGCGGCGTAGTTCTGCGCGGCGTCGTAGATGAATGCCTGCGGGGCGCCGTCGGCGGTGAAGTCGCGGGTGTAGCCACCGGCCACCCCGCCGTCGACGATCGCGTCCAGCAACTGGTTGCGCAGCCGGATGTTGGCGAAGGTGCCCCGGATCATCACCTCGTGGTTGCCGCGCCGGGAGCCGTAGGAGTTGTAGTCGGCCCTGTCGATGTTGTGCTCGTCGAGGTACACCGCTGCCGGAGTGCCGGGCTTGATCGCGCCGGCGGGGGAGATGTGGTCGGTGGTCACCGAGTCGCCGAGCAGGGCCAGCACCCGGGCACCGGAGACGTCGGTGACCGGCTCCGGATCGGCCGGCATACCCTCGAAGTACGGGGGCTTGCGGACGTAGGTCGACTCGGGGTCCCACTCGAAGGTGTTGCCCTCCGGCGTCGGCAGCGAGCGCCACCGCTCGTCGCCCTTGAAGACGTCGGCGTAGTCCTTGGTGAACATCTCGACGCTGATCGACTCGTCGATCACCCGTTGCACGTCGGCGGGCGAGGGCCACAGGTCGCGCAGGAACACCTCGGACCCGTCGGTCCGGGTGCCCAGCGGCTGGGTCTCGAAGTCGAAGTCCATCGTGCCGGCCAGGGCGTAGGCGATCACCAGTGGCGGGCTGGCCAGATAGTTCATCTTGACGTCCGGGTTGATCCGGCCTTCGAAGTTGCGGTTGCCGGACAGCACCGAGACCACCGCGAGATCGGCTTCCTGCACCGCCGCCGAGATCTCCTCGTACAGCGGGCCGGAGTTTCCGATGCAGGTGGTGCAGCCGTAGCCGACCAGGTGGTAGCCCAGCTTCTCCAGGTACGGCCACAGGCCGGACTTGTCGTAGTAGTCGGTGACCACCTGCGAACCGGGCGCCATCGAGGTCTTCACCCACGGCTTCACCGCGAGTCCGGCGTCGACGGCGTTCTTGGCCAGCAGCGCCGCGCCGAGCATCACCGACGGGTTGGACGTGTTGGTACAGGAGGTGATCGAGGCGATCACCACCGCGCCGTGGTCGAGTTCGAACTCGCGGCCGTCGGCCAGCCGCACCGGCGTGGGGTTGCTGGTCCGCCCGCCGGCGCCGGCTGCGGCCGTGATCGGCTGCCGGGGCGCACCGGAGCCGTTGCCCTCGGTGGTCGAGGGTGCGTCGCTGGCCGGGAAGCTCTCCTGCGACGCCTCGTCCACCGCCGACGCGGCCGGCTCACCCTGAGCGTAGGCGCTCAGCGCGGAGCGGAACCCGTCCTTGGCCTGGGACAGCGCGATCCTGTCCTGCGGGCGCTTCGGCCCGGCGATCGACGGCACCACGGTGGACAGGTCGAGGGTGAGGGTCTCGGAGTACACCGCCTCGGCCGACGGGTCGTGCCAGAGGCCCTGCTCCTTGGCGTAGGCCTCGACCAGGGCGATCTGGTCGGCCGGGCGCCCGGTGAGTTTGAGGTAGCGGACGGTCTCGTCGTCGATCGGGAAGATCGCGCAGGTGGAGCCGAACTCCGGGCTCATGTTGCCGATGGTGGCCCGGTTGGCCAGCGGTACCGCCGACACGCCCTCGCCGTAGAACTCGACGAACTTGCCGACCACGCCCTGCTTGCGCAGCATCTCGGTGATGGTGAGCACCACGTCGGTGGCGGTGGCCCCGGACGGGATCTCCCCGGTCAGCTTGAAGCCGACCACCTTCGGGATCAGCATGGAGACCGGCTGCCCGAGCATGGCCGCCTCGGCCTCGATACCGCCGACGCCCCAGCCCAGCACGCCCAGGCCGTTGACCATCGTGGTGTGGCTGTCGGTGCCGACCAGGGTGTCCGGGTACGCCCGGCCGTTTCTGGTCATCACCGTGCGGGCCAGGTGCTCGATGTTGACCTGGTGCACGATCCCGGTCCCCGGCGGGACGACCTTGAACTCGTCGAACGCGCCCTGGCCCCAGCGCAGGAACTGGTAGCGCTCCTTGTTGCGGCTGTACTCGAACTCCACGTTGCGCTCGAAGGCGTCCGGGCTGCCGAACACGTCGATGATCACCGAG
>JAJCYC010000143.1 GCA_029263115.1 Pseudonocardia sp.
CCGTCACCAACTCCGGGTCGCCGGGCCCGACGCCCACCCCGTACAACCGGCCCGGCGTCACCGGCGTTCCCTCGCTCGATCCGCGGCGGCACGCACCGGGGCGACCTCCGGGCCGGAGTACACCGGCACGTCGTCACGCAGCACCTGGTAGCCCTCGATGCCGGCCACCACGTCGACCACCGCGCCGGATGGACGGCCACAGCGGCGGGCGCATCCCGACCAGTGCACCGGAAGACCGGCCGCGCCGGCGCCGGGCCCCGATGCGGTCCCTGCGACGTTCCGACCGGCGGTGACCGCTGCATCGGAGCGAACGTCGGCCAGAGCGCTGGCGCAGCCGGGCCGCCCGGCGCAGGCGCTGACCCCCAGGACCGGTGAGGCCGGGTCGAGCACCAACCCCGCGCCGATCAGCCGGCGCGCGGCGAGGTCCACGTCCGGCGGCGACAGATCGGGCAGCACCAGCCCGCGCCACGGTGTGACGACGACCTCCCGGTGGGCCACCGAGGCGATCAGCCGACACCGGGTCGGGGTGAGCTCGCCGAGCGGTACACAGATCGCCAGCGCGACCCGACCGTCGGCCTGCTCGATCCGGCCGACCGGCCCGTGCGGGTCACGCTCCGGAACGGCCACCTCGGTGCCGGTGCCCACGTCCGCGCCGAGCAATCCGCGCAGCTCCCCGAACAGTACGCGCGGCCCGCCGGGCAGCTCGTCCACCCGCCAGGTCCGTTCGTCTGGGCGTTGGCGCAGAAACAGGGTGGCCACCGACAGCAGCCCGTGGACCGCCGCCGACACCGGCGGCCGCAGGCCACTGTCCAGGCCGCCCAGCAGCAGCGCGACCCGATGGTCGGGCAACGCCAGCACCGCGACGTCGGCACGCAGCCCGGCCACGTCTCCCCTGCCGTCGTCGAGGGCGAACATGAACCTGCCCGGGAGCGCGGCCAGCGTCGGATCCGCGCAGATTCTCCGGTCGAGCTCCGCGACCAGGGGCCGAACGTCGAGTGCGCCCAGGCCGTCGCGTCCGGACAGCGGTGACGCCAGGATGTTGCGCACCCGGTCGTGGGGCGGGGAGGGCAGGAGGCCGTGCGCCGAGAGCCGGGCGGACAGCTCGACCTCGGCGCCGGGAGCCAACCCGCGCAGTTGCAGGTTGCCCCGGCCGGTCAGCTCCAGACGACCGGTGCCCAACTCGGCGGACCAGCGGGCCAACGCCTCGAACACCGGCAGCGGCAGCGCTCCACCTGGCACCCGGATGCGGGCCAGCCCGCCGTCCTGCGCCTGGTGTACGACGATCGAACCCGGGCACCGATCCGTGCCCGGCCGTCTGACGGCTGAGGCTGCGAGCGACACGAGCACCGACCGATCGTAGTGCCAGTCGATCCCGCCCTACCGCGGGTCGAGTGTGACCCCGCTCCTGTGCGGCCCGTCGGCGTGGCGCTGCTCTCGATACGCTGCGCTCCCGGGCCCGGCAGCGGACGATGTACCGTCGAGGAGCATGCTCCCCGGCCACTCGTAGAGACCTCGGTGGCCCACCTCAGTTGTCACGTGTCGGCCACGTTGAGACATGATCACCGGGCACGATCGCGGCGGCGTGATCTTGTTCCCGTGAGAGTCAGGAGGCCCCGCATGCAGGACCGTCCCTCGAAACGGATCGTGCCCGCATGGCGAGCTATGCTGGCCGACACCTGGCAACTCGCGGGCTCGGTGGTGCGGTCGGGTGACCCGGAGGTAGCCAGCCGGCTGCCCAGTCACGCCGATGCGATGGCCGACGATGTGCTCGTGCTTGCCGAGGCGGTGTTCCAGACCGGTGACCGGGTTGCCCGTCTCGTGCCGGGGTACTCGCTGGCCGCCCGACAGCTGCGCAACACCGAAGCGGCGCTGCTCAAACAGGTCAAACAGCGCATGGACGACGCCGCCAAGTCCGAGCTGGGCGGTCGCGCACGGGACGGGCGTGGCGGCAAGGGCGGCCCCAACGGGCGTGCCGGCAAGGGCGGCCCGGACCCGCGGGCGCGGCTGCTCCAGGAGTTGCTGCGGGCTTCGCTGGACGCCGATGCCGGCCGCAGCCGGGAGAACCTGCACCTGAGGATCCTGCGCAGCATGGTCCCGGAGGAGGCCCGAATCCTCGCCGCGCTGGCCGATGGAACCAGATACCCGCTGATGCACGTCGAAACCCGAGGTCCCGGGCCGGCCCGGGTTCTGCTCGCGAACGCCTCCACGGTGGGTCGGGTCGCGGGGGTGCACCTGAGTTCGGCGGTCCCGATGTACGTGACCCACATGCGACTGCTCGGCTTGGCCGAGGAAGGGCCGCTCGATCCCCGGCTGTCCGACCAGTACCTGCTGCTGAGCAGCGAGGGTTACGTGCGGCGGGCCGACTCCGAGGCCGAAGGCAGTAGCCGGTTGGGCGCCAGGACGATCCGCCGGACGCTGCGGATCTCCTCGCTCGGCGCGGAGCTGTGGGCGGCGTGCCGGCCGGACGAGAAGATCACCTCCACCGGGACCGGCGCCACTCAGCCGGAGACCTACCGCTCGGCGTACGCCGGGCCGTTGCCTGTCGTGAGCTCGACCGCCCCGGGAACCTCACCGTGAACCTGCTCACGATCAGCACGATCCCGGAGATCCTGCTCGACCTGGAACAGCGCTGGTGGCTCTACGCCTCGATGCCGCTGATCGCCGCCATCATCGGGTACGTCACCAAGGTCGTCGCAATCAAGATGATGTTCAGCCCGGTCGAGTTCCGGGGTCGCCGGCCCTACCTGGGCTGGCAGGGCATCATCCCCCGCTCGGCCGGGCGGATGGCGGCGATCGCCTGCGACACCTTGACGGCCAACCTGCTCGATCCCAAGGAGCTGTTCGACCGGCTGGACCCCGAGCGGATGGTGAAGGAGCTCGAGGTCCCCCTGGTCGCGGCGGTGCGGGAGATCACCGAGGAGATCGCCTCCCGGACCCAGCCCGAGATCTGGCACTCGCTGCCGGCCGCGGCACGGCAGCGAGTGCTCGACCAGATCCGCAACGACGCCCCCCGGGTGATCGCGGAGATCATGGAGGACGTCCGGGACGACGTCGAGGGCGTGTTCGACTTCAAGGAGATGGTCGTCACCAACCTTGTCCAGGACAAGGAAACGCTCAACAACATGTTCCGGCACGCCGGCGGCCGGGTGTTCCGGTTCATCATCCGGTTCGGCGCGCCTTCGGGGTTCGTCATCGGCCTGATCCAGGCGGTCGCCTGGGCGCTGTTCAAGGAACCGATGATTATGCCGATCTTCGGTCTCCTCACCGGCTGGTTCACCGACTGGATGGCGCTCAAGCTGGTGTTCATACCCAAGTTCCCCCGGCGCATCCTGGGGGTCAAGTGGCAGGGGCTGTTCTTCAAGTACCGTGACGAGTTCACCGACCTGTACGGCGACCTGGTGTCCCGGCAGGTGGTCACCCCGCACAACATCATGAAGGCGGTGCTGCGGGGGCCCATGTCGGACCGGCTGTTCGCGGTCCTGCAGTACAAGCTCGACGAGGAGATCGACCGCCAGGTCGGGTTGACCCGCCCGCTGGTCGTGCTGGCCGTCGGGGGTACCGGCTACCAGCAGGTGAAGGAGATCGTCGCGGACATGGTGCTGCGCCGGCTGCCGGACACCGCCCGCCATCTGGAGCAGTACGCCGAGGACGCCCTGGACATCCGCAACACCGTGCTCACCAAGATGCGGCAGATGTCCCAGGACGACTTCGAGCAACTGCTGCGCCCGGCGTTCCGCCAGGACGAGTGGAAGCTGATCGCGGTCGGCGCGACGCTCGGGTTCCTGGTCGGCGAGTTCCAGGTCCTGCTCGTGGAGCAGTTCGGCAGGTGAGCGACTGTCGACCGACTCGCGGCCCGGTTACCCAGCGTGGACCCATCCCGGGTCGGGCACCCGGCCCGCGGTATCCGATCCCGAGTCGCCTGGAGCGCATGTGATCCTGCTGTTGTCCACCTCCGACACCGATCTGCTCAGCGCTCGCAGCAGTGAGGGGCAGTACCGCCTGGGCAACCCGGCCCGGATCGAGGTCGCGGACCTGCCGGTGCTGCTCGACGGGGTGGATCTGGTCGTGGTGCGGCTGCTCGGTGGGCGCCGCGCCTGGGAGCAGGGGCTGGACGCGCTGCTGGCCGGACCGCGCCCGGTGGTGGTGCTCGGCGGAGAGGCGGTACCGGACGCCGAGCTGATGGAGTGCTCGACGGTGCCCGGCGGGGTGTGCGCCGAAGCGCACAGCTACCTGGCCGAGGGCGGTCCGGACAACCTCGGCGCGCTGTACCGGTTCCTCTCCGACACCGTGCTGCTCACCGGTTACGGGTTCCCCCCGCCGACCGCGACGCCGGTCTGGGGACATCTCGAGCGCCCGGCCGCGGACCTTGCGGCGGACGCCCCGGTGGTCGGGGTCCTCTACTACCGGGCGCACCAGCTGTCCGGCAACACCGCGTTCGTGCACGGGCTGTGCGACCAGATCGAGGCCCGGGGGGCTCGCGCGCTGCCGCTGTTCTGCGCCTCGCTGCGCACCGCGCCGGCCGAGTTGCTCGACCAGCTGAGATGCGCGGACGCGCTGGTGGTGACCGTGCTGGCCGCCGGTGGGGCGACCCCGGCGGCGGTGCAGGCCGGCGGGGACGACGGCGCCTGGGACGTGGGCGCGCTGGCCGCGCTGGACGTGCCGATCCTGCAGGGCCTGTGCCTGACGTCCTCCCGCTCCACCTGGGAGGAGTCCGACGACGGTCTGTCCCCGCTGGACGCCGCCACCCAGGTTGCCATCCCGGAGTTCGACGGCCGGCTGATCACCGTGCCGTTCTCCTTCAAGGAGGTGAACCCGGACGGGCTCACCGTGTACGTGGCCGACCCGGAGCGGGCCGGGCGGGTGGCCGGGATCGCGGTGCGGCACGCCCGGCTGCGGCACATCCCGGCGGGCGAACGCCGGATCGTGCTGATGCTGAGCGCCTACCCGACCAAGCACTCCCGGATCGGCAACGCGGTCGGCCTGGACACACCCGCGTCGGTGGTGGCGCTGCTGGCCGCGATGCGGGCGCACGGTTACGACGTCGGCCCGGAGACCGGTCCCGACGCCCTACCCGGCCTCGAAGCCCGCGACGGCGACGCGCTCGTGCACGCGCTGATCGTGGCCGGCGGCCAGGATCCGGACTGGCTCTCCGAGGAGCAGCTCACCGGCAACCCGGTGCGGATCACCGCCGGGAACTACCGCTCCTACTTCGACACCCTCCCGGCCGACCTGCGGGAGAACATGACCAAGCACTGGGGCGAGGCCCCCGGTGAGCTGTACGTGGACCGGTCGCGGGACAAGCAGGGCGAGATCGTGTTGGCCGCGCTGCGGGCCGGAAACGTCGTGGTGATGGTGCAGCCGCCGCGCGGGTTCGGCGACAATCCGATCGCGATCTACCACGACCCGGACCTGCCGCCCACCCACCACTACCTGGCCGCCTACCGCTGGCTGGCGGCGCCGCCGGAGCAGAGCGGGTTCGGCGCGGACGCGGTGGTGCACGTCGGCAAGCACGGCAACCTGGAGTGGCTGCCCGGCAAGAACGTCGGCATGTCGGCGTCCTGCGGGCCGGACGCCGCGATCGGTGACCTGCCGCTGATCTACCCGTTCCTGGTCAACGACCCGGGCGAGGGAACCCAGGCCAAGCGCCGGGTGCACGCCACCCTGGTCGACCACCTGATCCCGCCGATGGCCCGGGCGGAAAGCTACGGCGACATCGCCCGGCTGGAACAGCTGCTCGACGAGCACGCCAACATCTCCGTGCTCGACCCGGCCAAGCTGCCGGCTATCCGCCAGCAGATCTGGACGCTGATGCAGGCGGCCAAGCTGGACCACGACCTCGGGCTGAGCGAGCGACCGCACGAGGCCGAGTTCGACGACTTCCTGCTGCACGTGGACGGCTGGCTGTGCGAGATCAAGGACGCGCAGATCCGCGACGGCCTGCACATCCTCGGCGGGGCGCCGACCGGTGAGGCCAGGGTGAACCTGGTGCTGGCCATGCTGCGGGCCCGCCAGCTCTGGGGCGGCGAACGGGCACTGCCGGGTCTGCGCGAGGCGCTCGGCCTGCGCGAGGACGACACCGAGGGGCTGGCCCGCACCGACACCATCGAGACCCTGGCCCGCGACCTCGTCCAGGCGATGGAGGACCGCGGTTGGGACCACGCGGCGGTCGGCCCGGTCATCGATGCGGCCGATCTCCCGGACGGAGCCGACCCCGGCGTGGTCGCGGACGTGCTGCGGTTCGCCGCCACCGAGGTGGTGCCCCGGCTGGACCGGACCACCGACGAGATGACGAACGTGCTGCACGCGCTGGACGGCGGGTACGTACCGGCCGGGCCGTCCGGGTCGCCGCTGCGCGGGCTGCTGAACGTGCTGCCCACCGGCCGCAACTTCTACGCCGTCGACCCGCGCGCGGTGCCCAGCAAGCTGGCCTGGGAGACCGGGTCGGCGATGGCGGAGTCGTTGCTGGAGCGCTACCGCAAGGATCACGGCGGGGAGTGGCCGCGCTCGGTCGGCCTCTCGGCGTGGGGAACGAGCGCGATGCGCACCGCGGGCGACGACATCGCCGAGATCCTCGCGCTGATCGGGGTCCGGCCGTGCTGGGACGAAGCGTCCCGGCGGGTGTCCGGGGTGGAGGCGGTGAGCCTGGACGAGCTGGGCCGGCCGCGGATCGACGTCACGGTGCGCATCTCCGGCTTCTTCCGGGACGCGTTCCCGCACGTGGTGGCCATGATGGACGACGCGGTACGGCTGGTCGCCGGCCTGGACGAGCCGGACGAGCTGAACTTCGTCCGTTCCCATGCCCGCGCCGATCTCGAACAGCACGGCGACGAGCGCCGGGCCACCACGAGGATCTTCGGCTCCAAGCCGGGGGCGTACGGCGCGGGCATCCTGCCGCTGCTGGAGAGCCGCAACTGGCGCGACGACGCCGACCTGGCCGAGGTGTACGCCACCTGGGGCGGCTACGCCTACGGCCGGGGCCTGGACGGGACGTTCGCCCGCCCGGACATGGAGAGCGCCTATCGGCGGATCGCGGTGGCGGCGAAGAACATCGACACCCGCGAGCACGACATCGCCGACTCCGACGACTACTTCCAGTACCACGGCGGCATGATCGCCACGGTCCGCGCGCTGACCGGGAAGGCTCCGGCGGCCTACATCGGCGACTCGACCCGGCCGGACGCGGTGCGCACCCGCACCCTCTCGGAAGAGACGTCACGGGTGTTCCGGGCCCGGGTGGTCAACCCCCGGTGGATCGCCGCGATGCGCCGGCACGGGTACAAGGGCGCGTTCGAGCTGGCCGCCACGGTGGACTACCTGTTCGGCTACGACGCCACCACCGGCGTGGTCGCGGACTGGATGTACGAGAAGCTCACCGAGGCCTACGTGTTCGATCCGGAGACCACGAAGTTCCTCCAGGAGTCCAACCCATGGGCCCGGCACGGCATCACCGAACGGCTACTGGAGGCGGCCGACCGCGGCCTGTGGCAGCACCCGGAGCCGGACACCCTGGCCGGCCTGCGCCAGGCCTACCTGGACACCGAGGCGAGCCTCGAAGAAAACACCGAGTAGCCGACCTGTACACCGCCAGCGCACTCGCCAGCTGGACCGCGTCGTAGGCGCGCGGCGGATGCGTGGCCACCAACACCGCCGCGTCCCCGG
>JAJCYC010000144.1 GCA_029263115.1 Pseudonocardia sp.
CCGTAGGCGATGTGCACGTCCTGCATCGACAGCATCAGTTGCTCCCGTCCGAGCCGGTGCGGATGGTCGATTCCGCCGCACCGGAGAACACCGCCTCGGCCTCCTCGGCGCTGTAGCCCGGCCCGAGGTAGACCTCCTGCACCCGCGGGTCGGCCTGCACCTGCGCCACGCTGCCCTCGGCGAGCACCTTGCCGGTGTGCAGCACGGTCACCGAGGTGGCGAAGGACCGCATGAAGTCCATGTCGTGCTCGACGACCACCACGGTCCGGTCGGTGGCCAGCCGCCGCAGCAGCTGCCCGGTCTCGGTCTTCTCCTCGTGGCTCATCCCGGCCACCGGCTCGTCGAGCATGAGCAGCCGGGCGTCCTGCACCAGCAGCATGCCGATCTCCAGCCACTGCTTCTGCCCGTGCGCGAGCACCCCGGCCGGCGCGTCGGCCAGGTCGGTGAGCCCGATCGTCTCCAGCGTCTCGGCCACCTCGGGCGGGGTCTGCGCGCGCCGTCGCAGCAGGGTGCCGGCGGTACGCCGGGAACCGGCCGCGATGTCGAGGTTCTGCAGCACCGACAGCCCCTCGAACACGGTCGCGGTCTGGAACGTCCGCCCCACGCCGAGCTGGTTGATCCGGTGCACCTTGCGCCCGACCAGCTCGTGGCCGGCGTACCGGGCCGAGCCGGTCGCGGCCACCAGCCCGGACACCGCGTCCAGCACGGTGGTCTTGCCGGCGCCGTTGGGCCCGATCAGGAAGCGCAGCTCGCCGGGCAGCACCGACATGCTGACCTGGTCGACCGCGACGAAGCCGTCGAAGCTGACGCTGAGCTTGGCCAGCTCGAGGTAGTCCCTGCTCATCCTCGAGCTCATGCCGGGGTTCATCGGTTGCCTCCGCGGGACGTGGCCGGCACGGCATCGGCGTCGGTCCCGGCCGGTTCGACCTCCGGTGCGCCCGACCCGCCGCGCTCGGGTGGGTCCGGCTCGGCCCCGGCCGGCCCAGGCTTCCTCCGCGAGCCGAACAGCCGGCGCAGTGAACCGAATCCGTCCGGTAGGAAGGCGATAACCAGCATGAACAACAGCCCCTGCAGGTAGGTCCAGGCCGATGGGAACTGCTCGGACAGCGTGGAGCCGGCCCAGGCCACCCCGATCGCGCCGAGCACCGGCCCGAGCAGGGTGGTGCGCCCGCCGATGGCCACCCCGATCAGCAGTCCGATCGAGGGCACGATGCCCACGTCGTTCGGCGAGACGATGCCGACGATCGGCACGAACAACGCGCCACCCACACTGGCCATCGCGGCGGCCACCACGAACGCCACGGTCTTGATGTTCGCCGGGTCGTAGCCCAGGAACCGGACCCGCTCCTCGGCGTCCCGGCAGGCCACCAGCAGCTCGCCGTAGCGACTGACCATCAACTGGCGGGCGATGGCCACCATCACCAGCAGCGAACCGGCACAGATGAAGAACAGCATCCGCCGGTTGGCCGGGTCGTTCAGCGCGAAGCCGAAGAACCCCTGGAAGTTGTTCAGGCCGGTGGAGCCGCCGGTCTGCTTCGGGTTGCCGATCAGCAGGATGGCGAAGGCCGCGGCCAGCGCCTGGGACAGGATCGCGAAGTAGGCACCGCGGACCTTGCGCCGGAACGTGGCCAGACCCAGCAGTGCGGCCAGCCCGGCCGGCAGCAGCAGGACGGCCAGCACGGTGACCAGCGGCGAGCGGAACGGCTCCCACCACCACGGCACGCCGTCGCTGGAGATCAGCGCCATGAAATCGGGCACCTTGCCCGCACCCGCGTCGACCAGCTTCAGGTGGAACGCCATCAGGTAGGCGCCCAGCCCGAAGAACACGCCCTGGCCCAGGGTGAGCATGCCGCCCCGCCCCCAGGCCAGCCCGATGCCGACCGCGGCCATCGCGTAGCACAGGTACTTGCCCAACAGACCCAGCCGGAAGTCGGACAGGACCAGCGGCGCGAGGACGAACAACACCAGCGCCGCGATCGCGAACCCGCCGAGCACCGCCCAGCGCTGATTTCTCGCTCGACCAGCCTCGCTCAGGCGCCCGCTCGCCAACCCACGCAGACCCGCCGGCACCCGGGCGGTGATCGCTGTGCTGATCTCTCGGCCCCCTGGCCGCCGGGCCTCGCGGCTCATGCCAGGCTCCGGGTGCGCAGCGCGTAGATGCCCTGCGGTCGCAGTTGCAGGAACGCCACGATGAGCGCGAGCACGATGACCTTGGCGATGGACGCGGTGGTGGCGTACTCGATCCAGGACTGGGTGACGCCCAGCACGAACGCCGCGATCACCGCGCCGCGGATCTGCGCGACGCCGCCGACCACGACCACCAGGAAGGCGTCGACGATGTAGGCGGTGCCCAGGTTCGACGAGATGGAGCCGAGCAGCGTCAGCGCCACGCCGGCCACTCCGGCCAGCCCGGAGCCGATGAAGAAGGTGAGCCGGTCGGTGGCCCGGGTGGAGATGCCGGAGGCCTCGGCGAGCGAGCGGCTCTGCACGGTGGCCCGGATCCGCCGGCCCAGCG
Source organism: Pseudonocardia sp. (assembly GCA_029263115.1). Taxonomy (GTDB): domain Bacteria; phylum Actinomycetota; class Actinomycetes; order Mycobacteriales; family Pseudonocardiaceae; genus Pseudonocardia. The sequence continues at coordinate 2,516 of JAJCYC010000144.1, forward strand.
GGGTCACCTTCAACCCGATCGCCAACGCGGCGAAGCAGGCGATGGCCAGCACGAGGATGAACAGCCGGGTGCGGGGGAAGGCGAACCCGAGCAGCTCGACCGGACCCTGCAGCCAGGCCGGCGCCGCGACGTCCACCCCGGCGGTGCCGAAGATGTCCCGGGCGAGCTGCTGCAGCACCAGCGCCACCCCCCAGGTGACCAGCAGGGTGTCCAGGGGCCGGTGGTACATCCGGCGCAGCAGGGTGGCCTCCAGCACCACCCCGAGCAGCCCGCCGACCAGGAAGGCCAGCGGCAGCGAGACCAGCAGCGACACCCCGGCCGAACCGAGCGCCTGCTGGGTGGTGAAGCCTGTGTAGGCGCCGGCCATGATGAACTCGCCGTGCGCCATGTTGATGACGCCCATCTGGCCGAACGTGAGGGCCAGGCCGAGCGCGGCCAGCAGCAGGATCGACCCACCGCTGAGGCCGTTGAACAACTGGGTGACCAGGGTCTCCACCGAACGCCTCCGCACGACTGGGGGAAAGATCCGACCTCGTGAGTGCCGAGTGCGGTGATCACCGCACTCGGCACTCACGCCGGCGTCAGCCGGAGAGTCCGCTGGCCCAGGGGTAGGACTTCAGGTACGGGTCCGGCTCGATCGGCTTGCCCGAGGTCCAGTCGGTGTAGATCAGCCCGTCCGGTCCGATCTTGCCGATCAGCGCGGTCTTGGCGATGTGGTGGTTCTCGCCGTTGACCGTGACCGTGCCCTCCGGCGCCTCGAAGGTGATCCCGCCGGAGGCCGCGTTCACCTTGTCGACCTCGAACGACTGTGCCTTCTCCACCGCGCCCTTCCACAGGAACAGCGACGTGTAGGCGGCCTCCATCGGGTCGGAGGTGACCTTGTTGGCACCCTTGAGCGCCTTGAAGTCCGCGACGAACTTCTTGTTCACCGGGGTGTCGATGGTCTGGTAGTAGTTCCAGGCCACCGGCTGGCCGACGATGTTGTCCACGCCGATGCCGCCGACCTCCTCCTCGGCGATCGACACGCTGAGCACCGGCATCGCGTCGGCGGTCAACCCCAGGTTGCGGTACTCCTTGAAGAACGCCACGTTGGAGTCGCCGTTGAGGGTGTTGAAGACCGCGTCGGCGTCCGCGTCACGCACCTTGGAGACGATGGTGCCGAACGAGGTGTGCCCGAGCGGGGCGTACTCCTCACCCTTGACCTCCATCCCGTTCGCCGCCGCGTACGCCTTGATGATCTTGTTGGCGGTCTGCGGGAAGACGTAGTCGCTGCCCACCAGGAACAGGCTCTTTGCGCCCTTCTCCTTGAGGTAGTCCAGCGCCGGGATGATCTGCTGGTTGGTGGT
>JAJCYC010000145.1 GCA_029263115.1 Pseudonocardia sp.
GCGCAATCTTCTCGAATGGAGTGCGAAATTACTCCCTGATCGTGTCAAGGTAGATTCCCTGCACGCCGATACGGGGGATGACGTGTCACCCGGCTGTAGGAAGCGGCTGCTGGAGGGAGTCCCGGTGACGACGGTACTGATTTGCGATGATCGTCGCAGCGTTCGTGAGGGGCTCACGCGGGTGATGTCCGCGGTGCCCGGAGTGCACCGGATCGACTGTGTGGCGCACGGCGACGAACTGCTGGCCCGGTACGCCCGGCAGCCGGTGGACGTCGTGCTGGTCGGCACCCAGCGCGCGGTGCCCACCGGTGTGGAGGCGACGCGGCGACTGGTTGGAGCACATCCGCAGGCAAATGTCATCGTCTTCGGGGCGCCCGACGACGCTGGCAGCATTGCGGCGGCCATCGCCGGCGGAGCCCGAGGATATCTGCGGTGGGACGCGTCGCGTCCGGAGTTGGTCGCCGCCCTGGCACACACCCTGGCGAGCACCGCGGTGCCCACGCCGAGGGCGCCCACGGACCCGGGCGTCCAGCTCACCGAGCGCGAGTTGCAGGTGCTGCGGGGGATGAGTCAGGGCAAGAGCAACGGCCAGATCGGCCGCGAGCTCTACCTGTCCGAGGACACGGTGAAGACGCACGCACGCCGGCTGTTCCGCAAGCTCGGCGTCCGTGATCGCGCCCAGGCGGTGGCTCACGGATTCCGTCGCGGGCTGGTGTCATAGACTTCACCCTCTCGTGCTGAGCCGGTAGTACGGGCCCGGGGCAACCTGCCCCCGGGCCCGGGCGTCTTCCTAGTGGAAATGCCTGCCGGTCGGCGACAGCTCACCGGCTACCGTGACGTCGGTGGGGGGCCATGGGGAAGACGCGTCTTCGGAGACCGGCACACCCTCCCCTGGCACTGGAGGAACCGTGTCGGTAACACCTGGACGTACGCCTGCGATGACTGGTTCGAGGGACGAGGAGCTCGACGGGTACCTGGCTGCGGCGATCGCGGGTGACCGGGTCGCCGTCGAGCACGTCCTGCGAATCATCCGGCCGCTGGTCGTTCGGTACTGCCGCGCACGCCTGGGCCGGTCGGAGCGCACGTTCGCCTCGGCGGACGACGTCGCCCAAGAGGTGTGCATGGCCGTCCTCACGTCGCTGTCGTCCTACCGTGACCAGGGCCGCCCCTTCCTCGCGTTCGTCTACGGCATCGCCGCGCACAAGGTCATCGATGCGCATCGGGCAGCCGGGCGTAACAAGTCCGACCCCGTCTCCGATGTACCGGACAGCATCGCGGTGGCGGACGGGCCGGAGCAAAAAGCTCTCCAGTTCGAGTCCGCCGGCGAGATGGGTCGGTTGCTCGAGGTACTCCCGGAGAAGCAGCGTGAGATTCTGGTGTTGCGGGTGGTGAACGGACTGTCCGCGGAAGAGACGGCGGTGGCGGTGGGGTCTACCCCCGGCGCGGTCCGCGTGGCGCAGCATCGGGCCCTGGCCCGGTTGCGCAAGGCAATGGCCGAGGGTCGGCAGTGAGGAGGTGGTCTGATGCGCAATCCATGGCAGGGTGACGGTTCGCGGCGCGGCCGCCGTCCGGACCGCTCCGGTCCGGTACCGGGCAGCGATGCGGCGGGTTCCCCCTACGACTTCGGAGCCCCCGACTCCGAGAACGTCGACCCGGTCGATCTGCTCGCCATCAGGGCCGACGACGAGCTGCTCGACGCGCTCGCATCCGGTCGGCCGAGCTACGGCGGAGGCTACGATAACCGCTTCGACGCCGATCTCGGAACTGTTTTAACCGGCGGCTACCACGACGACCAGCAGATGCTGGCCATGCTGGGCGCCTGGCGCTCCGAGGTGCTCAACGAACCGATCCCCGAGCTGGTGTCGGTCGAGCAGGCCTCCGAGGCCATCGTCGCCGGTCACCACACCCGGCACGGCAGGCCCCGGCGTCGGCTGATGCCGGTCGCCGCGGCTGCGGCGGTGGTGGTGCTCGGTCTGTCCGGCGTCGCGTTCGGTGCCGGCACGGCCAAGCCCGGTGACGCGCTGTGGGGTGTCTCCAAGTCCCTCGACGGTGAGCGTGCCGCGTCGGTCGAGGCCGCCGAGCGGGTGAGCATCGCGCTGGCCTCGGCCCGCGAGGCGCTGGCCGCCGGTCGGGTCTCCGAGGCGCAGGCGGTACTGGCCTCGGTCGAGCCGGAGCTGGCCAAGGTCACCGACGAGGAGACCAAGGACGAGCTCGCCCGCCGCAGCGCGAACCTCGCGGAGTCCGCCGGGGACGCCGAGGAGGGCGAGGAGGTCAGCACCGACGAGTCGGGCAAGCGCGACCGCGACTCCGGGGGGAAGGACCGCGACGAGGGCTCCGGAGAGCCGAAGTCGTCCGAGCCCAGGTCCGACGACCCGCGGTCGGGTGACTCGAAGGACCGCGACCAGTCGGACAAGGGCGGTGCCGAGCCGAGCCCGTCGCCGGACTCGTCGGACCCGCGCCGGGCAACCGCTCCGTCCGAAGAGCCCAAGCCCAAGCCGGACGGGTCGAGCACGTCTCCGTCACCAAAACCGAAGCCGTCGCCGTCGCCGTCACCGCAGCCGCAGCCGCAGCCGCAGCCGCAGCCGCAGCCGCAGCCGCAGAAGCCGAAGGAGGAGGGCGCCGCCAGCGGCGAGGGCGAGGGGGAGCCCGCCGGTGAGGGCGAGGGCGCACCGGCCGAGCGCCCGGCCGACGGGGCGGGCACGAGCACCCCGCCACCGTCCCAGACCCCGCCGGGTCCGCAGACTCCGCAGCCCAGCTCCTGAGTCGACACACACCGAACCGCCCGCCCCGGAATCCACCGGGGCGGGCGGTTCGGTTCAGGTGGTGTTGAGGATGGCGTCGGCGTACCCGCGGCAGTACTCCCAGGTGACGTAGTCCGACGGGTCCGGGTTGAAGGCCGGTTCGTGCCGGCGCATCTGGCCCTCGTCCAGCAGTTGGCACAGGCTGGCCCGCAGCAGGTCCCACTCGTGGAAGTGCTGCTCACCGCAGTCGGCGCAGTCGACCACCACGCCCCGGATGCCCCGGCTCTCGAGCAGCGCCTGGTAGACGGCGAGGTCCTCGAGGTCCTCGACGATCTCGGCGCGTTCCTCCGCGGTCAACGGCTCCAGCTCGTCGACCTCGGAAGTCTCGTCGAGCCCGCGCGACGGATCGTGGGGGTCGCCCGCGAACGGGTCGGGTGGCAGGGCGTCCTGGGACACGGGACACACGCTACTCGGCCCGCCCCGGGGGTGTGGCGCCGCGTGGGTCGGGCGGGTGGACTGGTGACGAGGTCGGTCCGTCGAACTCCGGTGCCGAGCGGGTGTCGACGGATAAGATGACCGCACCCGCGTATCCGAACCCCGACCGATCCCGCCCGAAGCGACTCCGCCGTGACTCCTCGAAGGGCTGACCGCCGCGATGACCACCGAGTTGACCGCCGGCCTCCCCGCGAAGTTCGCGATGCTGGGCCTGACCTTCGACGACGTCCTGCTGTTGCCGTCGGAATCCGACGTACTGCCCTCCTCGGCCGACACCTCCACCTGGCTGACCCGCAACGTGCGGCTCTGGGTGCCGCTGGTGTCCTCGGCGATGGACACCGTGACCGAAGCGCGGATGGCGATCGCGATGGCCCGCCAGGGCGGCATAGGTGTGCTGCACCGCAACCAGTCCGCGCAGGCGCAGGCCGCGCAGGCCGAGGTCGTGAAGCGCTCCGAGGCCGGCATGGTGACCGACCCGGTCACCTGCAGCCCGGATGCCACGCTGCGCGAGGTGGACGCGCTGTGCGCCCACTACCGGATCTCCGGCCTGCCCGTGACCCACCCGGACGGCACGCTGCTGGGCATCATCACCAACCGGGACATGCGATTCGAGGTGGACCACGAGCGGCGGGTCAGCGAGGTCATGACCCGCCAGCCGCTGGTCACCGCCCAGGTGGGGGTGACCGCCGAGGCCGCGCTCGGGCTGCTGCGCAGTCACAAGATCGAGAAGCTGCCGATCGTGGACGGCGCCGGCCTGCTGCGCGGTCTGATCACCGTGAAGGACTTCGTCAAGACCGAGCAGTACCCCCATGCCACCAAGGATCCGGACGGTCGGCTCCTGGTCGGCGCGGCGGTCGGGGTCGGTGACGACGCGGTCGAGCGGGCGATGCTGCTGGTCGAGGCGGGTGTCGACGTGATCATGGTGGACACCGCGCACGGGCACTCCCGCCGGGTGCTGGAGATGGTGTCGAGGCTGGCCAAGGAGACCGGCGACGGGGTCGACGTGGTCGGCGGGAACGTGGCCACCCGGGCCGGGGCGCAGGCGCTGGTCGATGCGGGGGCCGACGGCGTCAAGGTGGGTGTCGGTCCGGGCTCGATCTGCACCACCCGGGTGGTGGCCGGGGTCGGGGCACCGCAGATCACTGCGATCTACGAGGCGGCGCAGGCCTGTGCGGCGGCCGGGGTCCCGGTGATCGGCGACGGCGGCATCCAGTACTCCGGTGACATCGCCAAGGCGATCGCCGCCGGCGCCGGCAGCGTGATGCTGGGCAGCCTGCTGGCCGGCACCACGGAGGCCCCGGGCGAGCTGATCCTGGTGGGGGGCAAGCAGTACAAGACCTACCGGGGAATGGGTTCGCTGGGCGCGATGCGCGGGCGGAGCGGCGACTCCGGCGGTAAGTCGTCCTCCTTCTCCCGGGACCGCTACGCCCAGGACGACGTGCTCAGCGAGGACAAGCTGGTGCCCGAGGGGATCGAGGGACGGGTACCGTTCCGCGGCCCGCTCACCCAGGTGGTGCACCAGTTGCTGGGTGGGCTGCGCTCGGGGATGGGGTACACCGGCTCGGCCACCATCGCGCAGCTGCAGCAGGCCCAGCTGGTGCGGATCACCGCCGCCGGGCTCAAGGAGAGCCACCCGCACGACATCACGATGACCGTCGAGGCGCCCAACTACGTCACCCGCTGACCCCGGTGCCGGACGACCAGGACGGCCACCACGCCGCGCACGGCGTGGCACAGGAGCACGGGCACGGCCACGGGCACACCGGTGGTGTTCGGGGGTTCCTCGGGTCACTGCTGCGCCCGCACAGCCACGACCCGGCGGACTCGGTCGACTCGGCCCTGACGGCCAGCGCGGACGGCATCCGGGCGGTCAAGATCAGCCTCGTCGGGTTGGGGATCACCGCGCTGGCCCAGGCGATCGTGGTCGCGCTGACCGGGTCGGTCGCACTGCTCGCAGACACGATCCACAACGTGTCCGACGCGTTGACCGCGTTGCCGCTGTGGGTGGCGTTCGTGCTCGGCCGGCGGGCGCCGACCCGTCGCTACACCTACGGCTACGGCCGCGCCGAGGACCTGGCCGGGGTGTTCATCGTGGTGATGATCGCGCTGTCCGCCGCGGTGGCGGGATACGAGTCGGTGCGCCGGTTGGTCGAGCCGCGGCCGGTGGCCTACGTCGGCGCGGTGGTCGTGGCCGGTCTGGTCGGGTTCGTCGGCAACGAGGTCGTCGCGATGTACCGGATCCGGGTGGGTCGGCGGATCGGCTCTGCGGCGCTGGTGGCCGACGGGTTGCACGCGCGGACCGACGGGTTCACCTCGCTGGCCGTGGTGGCCGGCGCGATCGGGGTCTGGGCCGGATTCCCGCTGGCCGACCCGGTCGTCGGGCTGCTGATCACGGTGGCGATCCTGGTGGTGCTCAAGGGCGCCGCCGTCGACATCTACCGCCGCCTGATGGACGCGGTCGAGCCGGCGCTCGTCGACGCCGCCGAGGTGTCCCTGCGCTCGGTCCCCGGGGTGCTCGGCATCGAGTCGCTGAGACTGCGCTGGATCGGCCACCGGCTGCGCGCCGAGACCGGGGTGGAGGTCGATCCGGCGCTCACCGTGGTGCAGGCGCACGCCATCGCCGACGACGCGCACCACCGGTTGCTGCACGACGTCCCGAAGCTGGTCGGCGCCACCGTGCACGTCAGTCCGGCCGGGCCGGAAGGGCGCGCGCAGCACGACGGTCTGGCCCACCACCGGTAGCCCTGGGCCGGGGCAGGCACCTGTGGCCCGGCCCGCCTGCGGGCACTGGCATACCCTTGCCGCGTGCGTGACCTTGTTGAGATCGGCATGGGTCGGAGCGCCCGACGGGCCTACGACCTCCACCAGATCGAGATCGTGCCCTCGCGGCGGACCCGGACGTCCCAGGAGGTGTCCACGGCCTGGCAGCTGGACGCCTACCGGTTCGAGATTCCGTTGCTGACCCACCCCACCGACGCGGTGGTCTCGCCGGCCACCGCGATCCGGGTCGGCGAGCTCGGTGGCCTCGGCGTGCTGAACGCGGAGGGCCTGTGGGCGCGGCACGCAGACCCGGCGGCCGAGCTCGAGCGGGTGGTCGCGGCGGCCCGCGACGGGGACGACCCGGCGGATGTGGTGCGGCTGCTGCAGCGGCTGCACACCGCGCCGATCGACCCGGACCTGCTGGCCGAGGCGCTGCGCCCGGTGCGGGATGCGGGGGTGACGGTCGCCGCCCGGGTCAGCCCGCAGCGGGCCCGCGAGCTCAGCCCGCACCTGCTCGCCGCCGGGGTGGAGATCCTGGTGGTGCAGGGCACCATCATCTCCGCCGAGCACGTCTCCACCGGCGCGGGGGAGCCACTGAACCTCAAGCAGTTCATCGCCGACCTGGACGTGCCGGTGGTGGCCGGCGGGGTGGGCGACTACCGCACCGCGATGCACCTGATGCGCACCGGTGCGGCGGGGGTGCTGGTGGGCTACGGCGAGTCGCTGGCCACCACCACCGACGCGGTGCTGGGCATCGGGGTGCCGATGGCCACCGCGATCGTCGACGCCGCCGCCGCCCGGCGGGACTACCTCGACGAGACCGGCGGGCGCTACGTGCACGTGATCGCCGACGGTGGCATCTACGGCTCCGGCGACATCGCGAAGGCGATGGCCTGCGGCGCCGACGCGGTGATGCTCGGCGAGCAGCTCGCCGAGGCCCGGGAGGCCCCCGCCGGCGGGCTGTACTGGACGCCGGCCGCCGCGCACCCGTCGCTGCCGCGCAGTGACGTGACCGGTCTGGGCGCTGGCGGGCACAGCCTGGAGGAGGTGCTGTTCGGGCCGTCGGACGTCCCGGACGGCACGGTCAACCTGTTCGGCGCCCTTCGGCGGGCCTTGGCCAAGACCGGCTACTCGGACCTGAAGGAGTTCCAGCGGGTGGGTCTGACCATCCGTGGCTGACCGGTGAAGCAATGGGTGGACTCGGGTGAGTTGCCGCACGCCGTGCGCGACGTGACCGCGCGAGATCGTAGGCCACGGTCATCGCGGGTCACCCGACCTGCCCGGCTGCGACCCGGCGCTACCGGCGCCTGCAGGCCCGTCATGGAGGAGTTGCGGCGGGTGGGTCCGGCCGTCCGTCGGTGACATCGCCGCGCATCCTCACCCGGTCGTGGGTCGTTGAACCGGGATATGGACCTGTCGACCCACTCGATCGCCGGCGTCGCGGTCGCGCTCGTGATGGGCATGGGTGTGGTCACCGGCGCGGATCTGGGTGATCCGCCGGAGGCGGAACTGCGACCGGGCCTGCGGACCTCGCTCTACACACCGCCCAGCCCCGACCCGGCCTCGTCGTACACGTCCTCCTCGGATTCCGCCTACCCCGACCCGTCGGCGTCGAGCTACCCGTCCGGGTCGAGCTACCCGTCGGTGTCGGGTTTCCCGTCATCCGCGCCGTCCACCTCTGCGTTCGGGACACCCCCGTCCTCGACGTCCTCGAGCGCGTCTCCGCCGCCACCACCTCCGCTGCGGGTGGCGCCCACCCCGGCGCCGAGAGCACAGCGCCCGGCCACCACCCGACCCCGACCGACCACGACCCGGCGCAGCACGTCCACCACCAGCTCGGACGACCGCGAGTCACGCGACCGGCGGCGGGCCAGTGAGCGGGCCGAGCGGCGGGAACGGCAGTCCGAGCGGCGGGCCGCCGAGCGCGCCCGGGAGGACTGAGCCGGCATGACCGTGCGCCCCCCCGCGTCTCGGCGGGGCGCACGGCTGTGATTACTCGACGATACCGGTCAGCCGGAGTCGCCGCGCGGGCTCGCGTACACCACGACGTTGTCCCGGTACGAGCCGGCGATCCGGTCGAAGGTGCCACCGCAGGTGATCAGCCGCAACGCGGTGCCCGGCACCGGACCGAACACCGTGTCGGTCGGGAACTCGTTCTTCGGGTACTGCTGGACCCCGTCCACCGAGTACCGGGCGGTCGTGCCGTCGTCCAACCGCACGTCCACCGGGTCACCCGGCTTCAGCTCGCGAAGCCGGAAGAAGACACCCGGTCCGGCCTTGGAGTCCACGTGGCCGGCGATCACCGCCGGACCCGGCGCGCCCGGGGCGGGTCCGCCGGTGAACCAGCCCGCCTCGCCGTAGTCGACCGGTACCTCCATCGTGCCGTCCGCGGCCCGACCCAGCCTGATCAGTGCGGGCTCGTCGACGCCGATCGACGGCATCGACAGTCCCACCGGAAGCGGTACGACATCGGCCGGGAGCGGAGCCGGTCGGGCGGGGGCCCGGGGGACCGGCGGCGGGGGGGGGACCGGGTGTGCGGCCGGGGCCGGGGCGACCACCAGCGAG
>JAJCYC010000146.1 GCA_029263115.1 Pseudonocardia sp.
GCGCCTCGGGTCGAGGGTCTCGTCCCCGGTCCACGCCGGGTCGCCGATCACCGAGTGCAGCACCACCTCGGTGCCGTCCGGCAGGGTGCCCGCGCCGTCGCAGCCCAGGATCATCGGGAACTGGTCGGCCTTGATCCCGACGCCACGTAGCGTCCAGACGTCGTGCATGTTGAGGCTGGCCGCGCTGACCCGGACCGGCACCCAGCCGTCCGGCACGGTCGGCTCCGGTCGCTCCCCGGTGCGTAGCGCGGCGAGCGGGTCCTCGGGACTGGGTTCCGCAGCGTAGACGGCGAACATGGTCACGACCCTATCGCGATCACCACGGGTCTACCCTGTGGAACGTGCGTGCACTGGCGAACTGGTGGGACTCGGTGGAGCTGTGGATCACCCAGCTGGCGTTCCCGCTCCAGGTTCTGGGGGCGATCGTGGTGCTGCTCCCGTTGTGCGCCGGCGTCGCGGTGCTGGCCGACCGGTTCGCCGACGCGGTGGACTCGGCGATCGCCCGCCGACGTCCGTCGCGCTCCGGGCGGCCCGAGGCGTGAGGTCGCCGGGTCCGCCGGGGCGCCCGCCGACCCGGTCGCCGGAAAGGGGGCCGGCCCGCTGGTCGCCCGCGCCGGTGGGCCGACTGCTCGTTCTGGTGCTCGCCGGTCTGCTCGCGCTGCTGCTGACCGGCTGCGGGGCCGCCGCGCCCACCCTGGCGCCGCCAGACCAGGTAGCGAACGGGTCGGCCACCGGGTGTCCGGCTCCCTCACCCACCGCGCCCGGTGCCGTCGAGTCCGGGCTACCGGTCCGGTCGTTGTGCGTGCTGCCGCCCGAGGCCGGCCAGGTGTGGCGGACCATCTCCACCGGTGGGCGGCTGGCCTACCCGAAGGACGGCACGACCTTCCGCAACGCCGAGCGGCTGCTGCCCCGGCAACGCCGGGACTACTACCGCGAGTACACCGTGCCGACCCCCGGCTCGCGCGACCGCGGTGCCCGCCGGTTGGTCACCGGCCAGGAGCGCGAGTTGTACTACACCGCCGACCACTACGACTCGTTCGTGGTGGTCGACCCCACCGCCGTCGGTGGCTGAGAACCCGGTGGTCGTCGCCCGCGGGCCTGCGGGTCAGCGCGACTCGTAGCGGCGGAACCACCACAGGTTCGGCTTGATCATCAACCGGTAGATCCGGGCGATCAATGTGCCGGGCAGGCCGCGGAAGCGCTCTTGGTGGGCCACCCGGGCCCGGGGGTGGTGCAGCGACAGCGGCCAGGGGAACCCGGCGCCGGCCCGCAGCTCGATCCGCACGACGTGCTTGACGTTCTTGTAGCCGTAGTGGTCGGGGGTGACCAGCCGTACCGGAGCGCCGTGCTCCACCGGCAGCGGCGCGCCGTCCAGCCCCTTCGCCAGCAGCACGTTGTCCGCGAGCAGGTCGGCCAGCGGAAGGGTGTCGGCGTAGCCGTCCGCGCCGTGCAGCCGGACGAACCGGGCGGCGCCCACCGGGTCCACCCTCGGGGCGAGCAGCCGCTCGTGCAGCTCCCGGAACGACACCCCGGACCAGTGCACGTCGCGGCGCGACCAGGTGGTCACGCAGTGGAAGTCCGAGCGCTGCTCGCGCTGCGCCAGGGTGTCGAGTTCGGTGTCCTCGAGGGTCGCCCGCCGCCCGTCCGGCCCGACGAGCTCGATCCGGGCCGGTCCCGCCGCGCCCGGGGTGCGGTGGGCGTACCAGGGCAGCCCGAAGCGGGGGAAGAACGGCAGCGGTCGCTGCCCCGGCGGCAGCCGGGTGGTCACCTCGGGGCTCCGTTCGGGACGTCCGTCGCGGTGACCCAGGCCGGCGGCCGCTTCTCGGCGAACGCCCGGATGCCCTCCTGGCCCTCGGCGGAGGCGAACCGGGCGGCGGAGAACTCGGACAACGCCGCGAGCTCGTCGGCCATCGTGTCGCTGACCCGTCGACGCAGCAGTTCCTTGGTGGCGGCCAGCGCCCCGGGGGCGCCCAGCCGGAGCATGTCGGTGTAGCGGCGCACCTCGCCATCCAGCTCGGCCGCCGGCACCGCACGGGTGATCAGCCCGATCGCGGCCGCGCGGTGGGCGTCGAACGTCTCGCCGGTGAGGAACAGCTCGTGCAGCGCGGTGGGGGCGACCTTCGGCACCAGCGGCACGGTGATCACCGCCGGCACCACGCCGATCCGCACCTCGCTGAACGCGAAGTTCACCGTGTCGGAGGCCACCGCCAGGTCGCAGGACGCCACCAGACCGGTGCCCCCGGCCCGGACCGGGCCGGTCAGCCGGGCCAGCACCGGGGTCGGCGAGGTCCAGATCCGCTGGAAGAGCGCCGGCACCTCGTTGACACCCTGGTTCTTCGCGTCCGCGCCGCGCGACTCCTTCAGGTCGGCGCCCGCGCAGAAGACCCGGCCGGTGTGGGTCAGCACGATCACCCGCGCGTCCTCGGCGGCGATCGCGGTGTCCAGGTGCGCCAGCAGCTCGCGGCGCAGCTGGGCGGACAGCGCGTTGCGGTTGTGCGGGGAGTCCAGCGTGATGGTGGCGATACCGTCGCGGATCTCCAGGTGGACCAGCTCGGCGCCGATGCTTGTTCCGCTGGCGCTGCTCTCGGCGCCGATGCTTGTTCCGCTGGCGCTGCTCTCGGCGCCGATGCTTGTTCCGCTGGCGCTGCTCTCGTGGGCACTCGACGTCGAGGTCATGCGGGCACGGTATCCGCCCGCCGGGCGGAGCGCCGTCACCCCGGCGGGGGTGGTCCGGTGGTGTCGCCGATCCGGACGGTCACCGGCAGGCCGAGTGACTCCGCCGCCCGCAGGACCCCGGCCGCGAGCACGTCGCTCTGCGCGATCACCGCAGTGGGTCGACCGGCGGGCGGGACGTCCAGCAACGAGCGCCCGGCCACCTCGCCCTCGTCCAGCGAGTTGTTCGCGGTCTCGACGATCGGGACGGCACCGAACACGTCGGCCACCCCGTCGATCCGGTGCCGCACGTCGCGGTAGTGCGACGGCCCGCCGGGCGTCGTCCACCGGCCCCCGACGGCCGTCCGGTCGCAGCGGCATCGCCACGGTGGCCACCCGGCGGTGGCCCAGTTCCCACAGGTGTCCGGCCAGCTCGGCGATACCGCGCGCTGGTCGATGTCCACCAGCGCCACGCCGTCCAGCACCGGGCCCTCGACCGCCACCAGCGGCACCCCGCGCCCGTGCAGCAACTGCAGCGCGGGGTCGTCCTCGCGGCCGCAGGTGGCGAAGATCGCCGCGTCCAGCGGTATCCGGGCCAGCTGGGCCTGCTCCGGTCGTCCGGCATCTCCGGCGAGCAGCAGCAGACCGACGCCGTGCGGCCCCAGCACCTCGGTGATGCCGTCCAGCAACTGGACGGCCACCGGGTCGCGGAAGGCGTAGAGCAGCCGTTCCCCGACGAACGTACCGACGACTCCGCTGCGTCCTCGGCGCAACGAGGCGGCGAGCGGATCGGGGCCCGGATAGCCGAGCTCACGCGCGGCGTCCAGCACCCGGGCCCGGGTGGGTTCGGCGACCCCGGGGCCGCCCGCGAAGGCCAGCGAGGCGGTCGACGCGGACACCCCGGCCCGCTCGGCCACCGTGGGGCGGGTCTCGGCGCGCACAGCCGCGACGGTAGCCGCCGGGATCGGCGGATGGTGACGAAAGCAGTTTGCGGCCGCGTGGCGGAGCTGGGTAGCGTCGAATCGATTCGACCTGACTCGGGAGTGGACCGGGGCATGCGGGCCAGAAAGGACGCCGTGACCCGGATCCAGCGGAGCGGGCGCTGGCCGGCGCGTTGCTGTGGGGTCTCGGGGCCGCGCTGGGCTTCCCGGTGGGGATGAGCGCGGCGGCCGACGATCCGGAGTGCTCACCGTGGGCCTACTCGCCGCCGGAGCGGCCCGTGAACCGGCTGCGGACCGGCCACGGGGCGGCGCGGTCTGAGCGACCGGACCGCGCAGGCCGACGGCTGTGCGCCCGGCCGGCCGGGCCGGCCGGCGGCGGAGCCCGACTGGGCGGAGCGCGGGCCGGTCAGCCGCCGGTGGCCGAGAAGTGCATGGTGTCGACCGGATTGCGCCACCGGCCGCCCCAGGTCCAGCCGACCTGGGTGAACGCCAGCACCGCCGGGTCGCCGCCGACCAGCATGCCCGGGCGGACCCGGGACCGGTCGAGGTAGGCCGACGCCAGCTCGGGCAGCACCAGGTCGCCCCGCCGGTACGGGTTGTGGAACGGGTTGAGGTCCACCGCGAGCCCGTAGGAGTGCGCCGACCAGCGGGTGAGCCCGACGGCCGGGCGGCAGACGTACGCCGTGGTGTTGTTTCCGTCGCCGGTGGGCTCGGCGTCGAGCTCGTCGCCGCGGGTCAACCGCATCTCCTCGATCGGGAACCGCGCCCGGTACAACCGGCCGAACACAGTGATCACGTCGTCGGCAACCCGGGCGTTGACGATCATCTCGCCGGTATGCGCGCGGTCGTCGAACCCCCAGAACGGCAGCGTCAGGTAGCGCAGCTGGGCGGCGGCCACCGGGCATCCCGTCCGCCAGGTCGAGCGGTTCAGCACCTCGGCCGGGACCGGCTCCGAGGTGGCCCGGTAGTCCGCGCCGGCGGGCGGCGGGGGCAACCGGTCGGTGCTCGGCAACCGGCGGTCCACCAGCGCATGCGGTGTGGGGCGCACCTCGCCGTACCCGTCGGGCCGGCGTGGCAGCGGGTGCGCCCCGACCTCCCAGCCATCCTGGGCCGCCCGGTCGGGGACCGGAGTGGCCGGCGACCGACCGGGTGGGAGCGGCGCGGAGGACCGGGCAGCGGGAACGGCCGGCCGGACCTCACCGGAGACGGTTCCACCGGAGCGTGCGCCGGACGGGTGTGCGCCGGCCGCCCCGGTCAGCGCGAACGCGGTGCAGAGCGCCGCCAGGAGGGCGGGCGCGGCGACGCGACGGGGCACCGCCCCAGCCTGGCACACCGCCGCCGGGACCCGTCCCGGCCCCACGCGCCGGCGCCGGGCGGTACCTCAGTCCTCGATCTTGAAGGTGAACCACGCGGTGTGCGCCACCGCGACCACGCCCGTCGGCGCGTTCTGGGTGACCTTGACGATGCTGGCGATCTGCATCGCCTCCTCGCCGGCCAGCGCGCCGGCCGCGGTGACCGCCGCGGTGGTGTCCCTGTCCGGCCCGCCGGCTCCGGCCGTCACGTCGTCACCGCCAGCCCTCGGCTGCGCAGGATCCGCCGCTCCACCGGACGGAACGCCAGCAGTTCGATGCCGATGCCCACCAGCAGGATCAGGAAGATGGCCGCGATCACCCCGGGCATCGAGTTGAAGTCGCTGCCTTCCTTGAGGTAGGCGCCGAGCCCCGTGCCCAACTGCGGGGACACTGCGATGATCTCGGCGGCCATCAGCGAGCGCCAGGAGAAGGCCCAGCCCTGCTTGCAGCCCGCCAGGTAGCCGGGCAGCGCCGCGGGCAGCAGGATCAGCCGCGCCGAGTCGATCCGCCCGGCGCCCATCACACAGCCGACCCGGGGCAGGATCGGCGGGACCTGCTCGATCCCGGCGACCAGCCCGTTCGCGATCGACGGCACCGCGCCGAGCAGCACCACGAAGTAGATCGTCGCGTCGGTGAGCCCGAACCAGAGCACCGCCGCCGGCACCCAGGCCACCGACGGCAGGCTCTGCATCCCGGCCAGCAGCGGCCCGATCGCCGCCCGCACCACCCGCACCTTCGCCACCAGCAGCCCGAGCGGCGTGGCGATGACCACCGAGGCGGCGAAGCCGAGCAGCGCGCGGTGCACCGAGGTCCAGACGATGCCCCAGATCTCGCCGCTGGCTACCACCTTGGTGAACTCGTGCCACACCGACAGCGGCGCCGGCAGCTTGTACTCCGACCAGATCGCGGCGGACCACAGCAGCTGCCACACCGCGAGCGTCGCCACCAGCGCCACCAGCGGTGGGACACCGGTCCGCAGCACCCGGCTCCACAGCGGTCGCCGCCGGGTGGTCGGGGTGTCCAGCGCGTCGAGGCCGGCGCCGACCGCCGCGCTGTCCCGGGCCGATCCGCCCCCGGCCGCGTGCCCGTCCGTTCCCGGGTCGGAGAGCAGCTCAGACCCGGGCATGGGTGGAGATCACCTCCCGCAGCCGATCGGTGATCTGCTCGGTCAGCGTGGCCCGGTCCGCGTCGGTGTGGTCCTCGGGCACCGTCCACTCCCGCACCACCGTGCCCGGCCGCGAGGACAGCAGCACGACCCGCTGGCCCAGGCGGACCGCTTCGCGGACATCGTGGGTGACGAACACGACCGCGTTGTCGCCCGCCCGCCAGATCCGTCGCAGCTCGGCCTGCAGGAAGTCGCGGGTGATCGCGTCCAGCGCGGCGAACGGCTCGTCCATCAGCAGCAGCCCGCCGGTGCCGTCGTTGGTGGTGCCGTCGTTGGTGGTGGCGGCCAGCGCCCGGGCCAGCGCGACCCGTTGCCGCATGCCACCGGAGAGCTCGTGCGGCCGCTTGTTCGCCTGGCCGGACAGCCGCACCAGATCCAGCAGCTCGCCGGCCCGTTGCCGCCGCGCGGAGCGGCCGACGCCGGACAGCCGCAGCGGCAACTCCACGTTCCGCACGGCGCTCAGCCAGGGCAGCAGCGCCGGCTCCTGGAACATCACCGCTGGGCGGCGGGCAGCCACCTCGACCCGCCCGGCGGTGGGCTCGTCCAGCCCGGCCAGCAGGTTGAGCAGGGTGGTCTTGCCGCAGCCGGAGGCGCCCAGCAGCACCACGAACTCTCCGGGCGCGACCCGCAGGTCCACCCCGGTCAGCGCGGTCACCGCATCGGCACCCCGGCCGAACACCTTGCCGACTCCGGTCAGCCGCGCCGCCGGTGCATCCCGCCCGGGTCGCGGCGGCGTCTGTGCATGCGGGTGTGTCGTCGCGATCGTCACGGTCATCGGGTCACCCCTGGGGTTTGTCGAGTCCGGCGGCGTCGACGGCGGGTGTGCCGGCCGCGCCCAGTTCGGCGTTGAGCAGTGAGACGTCCAGCAGCCCGCGCAGGTCGGTCTCCTGCTCGACGATCCCGGCAGTCACGCTGTCCTTGGCCAGCTGGGGGAAGGTCGCGGCCAGCGGATCGGGCCCGAGGGTGATCCCGGCGAACGCCCGGTCCAGCACGGCGGGGGAGAGCCGGTTGCGGGTCAGCTTCTCCAGCCCGTCGTTGACCACTGTCTTCGCCTCGGCCGGGTGGGCGGCGGCGAAGTCGAGCGCCTTGAGGTGGCCGCGGATCAGCGCGCGCACGGTGTCCGGGTGCTCGGCGAGGTAGTCGGTGCGGACCAGGAGCACGGTGGTCGGGAAGCGGCCGCCGGGCCACAGCGTCTTCTCGTCCAGCAGGACCGTCGCGCCGGCGTCCAGCACCAGCCGGGAGGCCCACGGCTCGGGCAACCAGCCGCCGTCCAGGCTGCCCTGCCGGTAGGCGTCCAGGGTGCGCGGGTTGTCCAGGTTGGCGATGGACACCGCCGCCGGCCCGGCGCCGTCGGTGAGGTTGTGTTCCTGGAGCCACTTCTTGAACGCGATGTCCTGGGTGTTGCCCTTCTGGGGAGTGGCGACGGTGCGCCCGGCGAGCTGCTCCGGGCCGGTGATGCCCGGGCGCACCACCAGTTGGGCGCCGCCCTCGGTCGCGCCGGCCACCAGCCGGACCACCTTGCCGCCGGACTTGGCGAACGCGTTGATGGCCGGTCCGGAACCGATGAACGTGGCGTCCAGCGAGCCGCCGAGCAGTGCGTTGACCGCCTCGCCGCCGGCGTTGAACTGTTGGGTGGTCAGCTTGGTGGAGCCCAGCTCGCCGGGGATGAACCCCTTGTCCACGCCGATGATCGCCGGCGCGTGGGTGACGTTGGGGAAGTAGCCCAGGCGCAGCTCGGCCGCGGGTGACAGGTCGGCACCCGGGGTGTCGGCGCCGGTGTCGGCGCGGGAGCAGGCACCCAGGCCGACGAGGGCCAGCAGTAGCGCGGCCGTGACCCGAATCCGTCTAGCCATATGGAGTCCTTTGATCGAATTAGTCATGATTGGGGCAACCTCGGACCGGGCGAGTGGAGACACCGGATCAGCCGACGGGGTCGAGTGCGCGGGCCGGCGGGTCCGTGGGGGCGGGCGCGGTGCGGCGGGGGCGCAGCAGCACCGTGGCCACCCCACCGGCGATCGCTCCGAGCACCACCACGACCGTGGCGGCCTTGAGCAGCGCCAGCGCCGAGGCCAGCAGCACCGCGGTGATCACCGGCCGGATCACCGTCGCCGGACCCTGCGCGGAGAGCCGGGCTCCGACGTACACCCCGGGCAGCGCGCCGAGCAGCAACGACACCGCCAGCGCGAGGTGCACGTCGCCGAAGATCAGGTGGCCCAGGGTGGCGGCCGCGACCAGTGGCACGGCCTGCACGATGTCGGTGCCCACCAGTCGGGCGGGCCGCAGCGAGGGGTAGGCCATCAGCAGCAGCGCGATGATCAGCGAGCCGGCGCCGACCGAGGTCATGCCCACCGCGAACCCACCCACCACGCCGATCGCCACGGTGCGCAGCGGACGCACCACCAGGGGGCGCTCCGCGTCGGGGTCGATCCCGGCGGCCTCGTCCCGGCGGCGGTTGCGCCGGTCGAGCACCTGGCGCAGCAGCATCATCGCCACCGAGGCGCACAGCGCGATCCCGATGATCATTTTGAGGCTGTCCTGCACCCCGGCTGCCCGACCGATGCTGCCGATCACCACCGCGCCGGCGAAGGCCGCCGGCACCGACCCGGCCACCAGCCAGCCCATCAGGCCCCACTGCACGGTTCGCCTGCGCAGGTGCACCGCGCCGCCCACCGGCTTCATCACCAGCGAGGTGAGCAGGTCGCTGGAGATCGCGGTCAGCGGCGAGATCTTGAACACCAGGACCAGCAGCGGCGTCAGCAGCGCGCCGCCGCCCATACCGGTCAGCCCGACGAGCAGGCCGACGAGCAGTCCGGCGGTGGCCAGCGGGAGATCGAGGTACATCTCTGATGCCTGCCTTCGACAGCGGTGCGCGACCACCCGGGGTGGCCGTCGCGGGGAACCGGGGCTGGACCTAGCGCCCGGCTCGACAGGTTGCGGTGCACAGTCGCATCAGATCGACGTGCAGGCGGCGGACCAGCATCGGCCGGACCGGCCGCGTCGCCGTCACATCGGTGTGCATCCCACGATGCTCACATTGTCGGGCAGGTTAGTCAACAACGGGGTGACGGTGGCCATGTGGGACGATTTCCGGGCGGCCGAGGGCATAGGTGCGAGCGACCCCCGGACATGTCGTGGAAAGGACACCGGTGCAGATCTCGGCGAGGGCGGACTACGCGCTGCGCGCGCTGTGCGTGCTGGCCCGGGCGCCGGAGGGCTGCGCGGTGAAGGCAGACGACATCGCCGCCGCGCAGCACATCCCACGCACCTTCCTGGACAGCATCCTGGTCGAGCTGCGCCGCGCGGGCATCATCGAGAGCCGGCGTGGTCCGGACGGCGGGCACCGGTTGGCCCGTGCCGCCGACTCGATCACGCTGGCCGACGTGGTCCGGGTCACCGACGGTCCGCTGGCGCTGATCCGCGGCCAGCGACCGGAGAACCTCGCCTACGAGGGGGCGGCGCAACACCTGCAGGACGTGTGGGTCGCGGTCCGGGCCAGCCTGCGGGCCATCCTGGAGCTGACCACCCTGGAGCAGGTGGTCGCGGGCGACCTGCCGGCGGGGGTGCTGGAGCACACCAGCCAGGACCGGTCCTGGCGCTCGGTCTGGCCCCCGGCCAGCGGCTGAGCCGGGTCAGCTCGTCCGCGATCCACGGGTTGCGCCGGGTGTGGGGGTCTCGCAGCGCGCCCTCGATGCCGGAGCGGTAGAGGCCGGCCGCATGACCCGGTCAGGGCTGCTCGGTGATCTCCAGCGGGCTGCCCACCAGGCCGGCGGCCAGCGTGTTGCCGGTCGGCGGGTCGATCAGCAGGAAGGCGCCGGTGGTCCGGTTGTCGGCGTAGTCGTCCACCGGCAACGGGTCGGCGGTCCGGATGCTCACCCGACCGATGTCGTTGATCTCCAGGTGGTCCGGCCTGCCCCGGGCCAGCGTGTCGGTATCCAACCGGTCGTGCAGCGCGCCGACGATGGCCTGGGTGGTGCGGGTGCCGTGCTTGAGCAGCAGCCGTGCCCCCGGCCGCAGCGGCTTGTCTGACAGCCAGCAGAGGGTGACCTCGAGCTCGTCGGTCAGCCTCGGCGGCGCGTCTGCGTCCACGATCATGCTGCCCCGGGCGACGTCCAGGTCGTCGGCGAGCAGCACGGTCACGCTGCGCCCCACGCCGGCCTCGGCGAGCTCACCGTCCGCGGTGTCGACGGCCCGCACGGTGGACACCAGTCCCTCGGGAAGCACAAGCACCCGCTGCCCGGGCCGGACGGTGCCGGCGGCGACCTGCCCGGCGTAGCCGCGGTAGTCGTGGAGGTTCTTCCAGCGCGAAGCGTCAGCGGAGCGCGCATCTGCACCAGTGCGGGGGCGGATCACGTACTGCACCGGCATGCGCAGCGGCGCGTCGATCTCGGGGCTGGTCACCGGCACCGACTCCAGGTGCTCCAGCAGGGTCGGGCCGGAGTACCACGGGGTGCTCGCCGAGGCGTCCACCACGTTGTCACCCAGCAGCGCCGACACCGGGATGGTGACCACCCGGTCCTCGGGGTAGCCCAGTGCCCTGGCCAGCCCGGCGAAGTCCTTGGCGATCGCGGAGAACACTGCCTCGTCGAAGCCCACCAGATCGATCTTGTTGACGGCCAGCACCAGCCGGGGGACCCGCAGCAGCGCGAGCACCGCCGCGTGCCGGCGGGTCTGCTCGACCACCCCGAAGCGGGCGTCCACCAGCAGCACGGCCAGCTCCGCGGTGGACGCGCCGGTCACCGTGTTACGGGTGTACTGCACGTGGCCGGGGGTGTCGGCCAGCACGAACTCGCGGCGCGGGGTGCCGAAGTAGCGGTAGGCCACGTCGATGGTGATGCCCTGCTCGCGCTCCGCGCGCAGCCCGTCCACCAGCAGCGACAGATCCGGGGTGGACAGGCCGCGGTCCACCGACGCGCGGTGCACCGCCTCGATCTGGTCGGCGAGCACCGACTTGGTGTCGTACAGCAGCCGCCCGACCAGGGTCGACTTGCCGTCGTCCACGCTGCCCGCGGTGGCGAACCGGAGCAGGTCCCGGCGCGGCGCGCCGTCAGGTGAGCCCACCGGCTCGGAATCGGTGTCGGAACCCACTTCAGAACCCATCTCAGAAATAGCCCTCACGCTTGCGGTCCTCCATGGCGGCCTCGGACATCCGGTCGTCGGCCCGGGTGGCGCCGCGCTCGGTCAGCCGCGACGCGGTCACTTCGGCGATCACCTCGTCCAGGGTGGTCGCGGTCGACTCCACCGCGCCGGTGCATGAACCGTCGCCCACCGTGCGGTAGCGGACCGTGCGCTCCTCCAACCGCTCGCCTTCGCGCGGCCCACCCCACGGGCCCTCGGCCAGCCACATCCCGTCGCGGCGGAACACCTCGCGCTGGTGGGAGTAGTAGATCGACGGCAGCGTGATGCCCTCGCGCTGGATGTAGCGCCAGACATCCAGCTCGGTCCAGTTGGAGATCGGGAACACCCGGACATGCTCGCCCGGGGCGTGCCGGCCGTTGTACAGGTTCCACAGCTCCGGGCGCTGCTTGCGCGGGTCCCACCGGCCGAACGCGTCGCGCAGGCTGATGATTCGTTCCTTGGCTCGGGCCCGCTCCTCGTCGCGCCGCCCGCCGCCGAAGACCGCGTCGAACCGGTTCTCCACGATGGAGTCCAGCAGCGGCACCGTCTGCAGCGGGTTGCGGGTGCCGTCCGGGCGCTCGGTGAGCCGACCGTCGTCGATCCAGTCCTGCACATGGGCCACGATCAGCCGCAGTCCCCGCTCGGCGACCAGCCGGTCGCGGAACTCGATCACCTCGGGATAGTTGTGCCCGGTGTCGACGTGCAGCAGCGAGAACGGCACCGGGGCCGGCGCGAACGCCTTGACCGCCAGGTGCACCAGCAGGGTCGAGTCCTTGCCGCCGGAGAACAGGATCACCGGGCGGTCGAACTCCCCGGCCACCTCCCGGAAGATGTGAATGGCCTCCGATTCCAGGGCCTCCAGCGCGTCCGGCGCATACTTCCGGCTCGCCGGGCGGGTCAGCATGGCGGTCATGACGGCTCCTCGGGGTCGTGGTTGCTCGTGCCGGTCATCCGTGCAGGCCGCATTCGATCTTCGCGGACCCGGCCCAGCGGCCGGAGCGCTTGTCCTGGCCGGGCAACGGCTTGGCGGTGCAGGGCGCACAGCCGATCGACGGGTACCCGGCGTCGATCAGCGGGTTCACCAGCACACCGTGCTCGGCGATGTAGCGGTCCATGTCCTCGTCCGTCCACGCGGCCAACGGGTTGACCTTGACCAGCCCGAACTTCTCGTCGTAGCTGATCAGCGGGGTGTTTGCCCTGGTCGGGGCCTCCACCCGGCGGACCCCGGTGACCCACGCGTCGTAGCGGCCCAGAGTGCGCTCCAGCGGGACGACCTTGCGCAGCCCGCAGCAGCGGTTCGGCTCGCGGGCGAACAGGTCCTTGCCCAGCAGCGCGTCCTGCTCGGCGACCGAGTGGTCCGGCTCGGCGTTGACCATCCGCACGTCGTAGACGGCCTCCACCGCGTCGCGGGTGCCGATGGTCTCGGCGAAGTGGTAGCCGGTGTCCAGGAACAGCACGTCGACCCCCGGCCGGGCTCGGGTCGCGAGGTCCACCAGCACCGCGTCCTGCATGTTCGACGCCACGATGAACCGGTCACCGAACGTGCGCGCGGTCCAGCCGAGCAGCTGCTCGGCAGAGGCCTCCGGCCCCAGTTCGGCCGCACCGGCCTCGGCCAGCCCGCGCAGGTCCTCCACAGTTGCCACGCTCATTCGGATGCCACCTTTTCCGGAACCCCGATCCCGACCAACTTCACCGCGAAGGTGCGCAGGCAGCCCGCGCACCGCCATGCGCCATGCGGCTCCTCCACCGGACGCAGGTCCTCCTCGCCGCAGAACGGGCAGTAGAACGGCACCGCGCGCTCGGTGCTCACCGCTCGCCTCCGCGTTCGGCGGCCGTCATGCCAGGTCCGCCTCGTCGGCGCGGGCCACCCACTGGGGGAACCGCTCACCCTCGTCGCGCTGCTTGACGAAGTTGCGCACCACCCGGTCGACGTAGTCGCCGAGCCCGTCCGAGGTCACCTTCAGCCCGCGCACCTTGCGGCCGAAACCGGCGTCCAGCCCCAGCCCGCCACCCAGGTGCACCTGGAAACCGGGCACCTGGTTGCCGTCGTCGTCGGTCACGATCTGGCCCTTGAGCCCGATGTCCGCCGTCTGCGTGCGGGCGCAGGCGTTCGGGCAGCCGTTGAGGTGGATGGCGATCGGCGTATCCAGGTCGGGGATGTCGGCCAGCCGCTCCTCCAGCTCGGCCACCAGGGTCAGCGCGCGGCCCTTGGTCTCGACGATGGCCAGCTTGCAGAACTCGATGCCGGTGCACGCCATGGTGTGCCGCCGCCACGGCGAGGGGTTGACCTGCAGACCCAGTCCGGCGAGCTCGGTGGTGAGCTGCTCGACCCGGTCGTCGGGCACGTCCAGCACCAGCAACTGCTGCTGGACGGTGAGCCGCACCCGGCGGGACCCGACCCGCTCGGCGGCATCGGCGACCTGGGTGAGTATGGTGCCGGAGACCCGTCCGGCGATCGCCGCGGCGCCGACGTAGTTCAGTCCGTCCACCTGCTTGTGCACGCCGATGTGGTCGCGCGGCCCGGTCC
>JAJCYC010000147.1 GCA_029263115.1 Pseudonocardia sp.
CCTACCTGCTCTACGAGGCCCCGGGGGATGGGTCCCCGCCGGCCCGGGGGGGTCCCCCGCCGGGGGGGCCCCCCCCCTCGGTGTCCTGGGTACTCGGGGCGCTCAGGCGCCCTCGGCCAGCGCGTCGGCCGACTCGACGGCCGGCGGCGGGGTGGCGTCGGGATAGAACGTGGTGGCCCACCGGCGCAGCGTCATGTACGCCTTGGCCTCCTCCGGAGGCAGCGGCGGGCGGGTGACATACCGCATGTGCTCCCACACGACCAGGTCGTTGCCGACCTGCCGGCGGAGGTGCTCGATCCGTTTCAGCGCACGGTCGGTGGGAACCACGGCGTCCGGCTCGTGCCGCGGCACGAAGTTGGACATCCGCAGGTCCGAGACCTTGTGGTCGACCGGGATGATGCTCTGGATCTGCACGGTGTCGTCGACACCGACGAACCGGAACAGGGCGATGCCCAGACCCCAGCCCTGGATGTCGAGGTAGCCCACCTTCTCCCCACCCGGGGTCAGCCACGTACCACCCTTGCGTCCACCCCAGACCAGCCGCTGCCGGGAGTGCCACAGCGGGCCCTCGGCGGAGAACTCGATCATCTCCGGGACGTCGGTGGCCTCGTGCACGTACTTCTGGTGGGCCGGGTCGGCCAGGTTCTCGGCCAGGAACTGCGGCGCCACCGGCCGGTTGCGCCAGTCGCCGGTGCAGTGCGGGTGCAACGGGTAGAACTCGCCCGCGGCCCACTCGGGGATGGTCGGGGGCTCCCAGTTGGGTGCCCCGCCGGTCGCGTCGTGCCAGATGAAGACCATCTCGTTGGTCTCCCGAACCGGCCAGGACGCCAACCGCTGGCCGCGGTTGGGTCGACTGCTGTAGGGGATGTGGACGTTGCGGCCCTCCGGGCTCCACTCCCAGCCGTGGAACGGACAGACCAGGTTGTCGCCGCACACCTTGCCGCCGTGGCCCATGTGTGCACCCAGGTGCGGGCAGTACGCGTCGAAGATCGTCAACGCGCCGCTCTCGCCGCGGTAGGCGACCAGGTCCTGGGCGAAGTAGCGCAGGGGGTAGGCCTTGCCCCTCTCGAACTCGGCCGACCAGCCCGCGTGGAACCAACCGGTCGGAAAGTGCTGGTAGGGCAGCCCGCGCTCCTGTGCGGTGGGTAGCTCAAGCTGGTGGTCTGCGACCGTCACGGGGCCCTCCATCGGTATGGGCCGGGCTCGGCCCGGTGTGATCCCGGTCGGCGCGGTTGAACCGACCTGCCGGACAGCATGCGGCCAGCATGGTCCGCGCCTCGTATTGTCAAACGACATTCGAACACTCGTGGGTTGTTCCGTCAAGTTGCTTGTCGGCTATACCGACCAGTCGGTAGCGTGGGGTGCGGGTTCATCGGACCGCCTCCCCGGCGCCGGGTGTGGTCGTGCACGCGCCGGCCGTGGCGAGAGGTGTGTGCGGCAACTTCGACACACGGGTAACTTCGACATGACAGCGGGGTTGTAATGGCGGTGACCGGCGAACGGACGGCTGACGGTGGCGCGGCGGACGGTGTGCGGTCGCCCGACGCGCATTGGCTGGAGCGGCTCGACCAGGCCGTTGCGGTGGCCAACGTGCCGTCGTTGCTCATGGTGCTGGTGCAGCTGACCGGGGAGACCCGCTGGCTCGAGCCGCCCTACCAGCCGCTGCGCGGTCGAGGCCTGGGTGACAACGACACCGGGGGCCTCCCCGAGGACGTACAGGGCGAGATCCGGCGGGCGGCAGCGGCGGCCATCGCGGACTGGCGGGGCGGCCGGCCGGTGGCGCTCGCGGAGCCCTCGGAGAGCCTACTGGTGAAGATGCTGTCCGCGGCGATGTCCGAGGAGGTACCGCCGGAATACGGACCGATGCTCGCGGACGAGGCCCGGGCCGGGCTGGCCAGCCCGGAGGAGGCCAGCGTGCCGTTCGGCGCAGCGGCGTTCCCCACGGTGCCCGAAGGCTTGTGCGCAGTGGTGATCGGGGCCGGGGTCGGTGGGCTGTGCGCGGCGGTCAACCTGCGCGCGGCCGGCATCCCCTACGTGGTGTTGGAGCGCAACGACACCGTTGGCGGGACATGGCTGGAGAACTCCTATCCCGGCGCGGGGGTCGACACACCCAACCACCTCTACTCGTTCTCGTTCGCGCCGTTCGAGTGGCGGCGCTACTTCTCGCTGCGCGACGAGCTGCACAACTACCTCGAACACGTCTCGCGTGAGTTCGAGGTCCGGCCGAACATCCGGTTCGGCTGCGAGGTGGTCTCGGCCATCTACCACGAGCCCAGTCAGTCCTGGCGGGTCGACTACCGTGACCCGGCCGGTGCACTGCAGCAGGTCACCGCGAACCTCCTGATCAGCGCGGTCGGGGCGTTCAACCCGCCGCGCCCGCCCGACATCCCGGGCGTCGACGACTTCACCGGCGACTGCTACCACACCGCGCGGTGGCCCGCGGACGCCGAGCTCGACGGCCGGCGGGTCGGGGTGGTCGGTACCGGGGCCAGCGCGATGCAGCTGGTGCCCCAGATCGCGGACCGGGTGGCCGAGCTGACCGTCTTCCAGCGCAGCCCGCAGTGGGCGGCGCCGTTCGAGCAGTTCCGCAAGGAGGTGCCCGAGCCGGTGCAGTTCCTGCTCAACGAGGTGCCGCTGTACCGGACCTGGTACCGGATGCGCCTGGGCTGGACATTCAACGACCGGATCCACCCCGCCCTGCAGAAGGACCCCGAGTGGGAGCACCCGGCGCGGGCGGTGAATGCGCAGAACGACGCCTTCCGGCGCTTCTTCACCCGCTACGTCCAGGACGAGCTCGGCGAGCGCACCGACCTGATGGACGCGGTGCTGCCGACCTATCCGCCCTACGGCAAACGGATCCTGCTCGACAACGGCTGGTTCGCCGCGATGTGCCGGGACAACGTCACCCTGGTGCCCGAGGCTGCGGCCGGCGTGGCGGGCAACCGGGTTCGCACCGCGTCCGGCGGCGAGCACGAGCTCGACGTGTTGATCCTGGCGACCGGGTTCGACGTGTCCCGGTTCGTGTCCACCTACGAGGTGCGGGGTCGCTCCGGGCAGACGTTGCGGGAGGCCTGGCACGACGACGACGGTCGCGCCTACCTGGGCTGCACGGTGCCCGACTTCCCGAACTTCTTCACCCTGTACGGGCCGAACCTGCAGGCCGGCCACGGGGGCAGCCTGATGTTCTTCCTCGAAGCGCAGATGACGTACGTGATGGGTCTGGTGCGCCAGATGGTGGACGACGGCATCGGGGCGATCGAGCTGCGCCAGGAGGTCTGCGAAGCCTACAATGCCCGGCTGGACGAGCTGCACGAGTCGATGATCTGGACCCACCCGGG
This sequence comes from Pseudonocardia sp., assembly GCA_029263115.1. Taxonomy (GTDB): domain Bacteria; phylum Actinomycetota; class Actinomycetes; order Mycobacteriales; family Pseudonocardiaceae; genus Pseudonocardia. Next base: position 3,339 of record JAJCYC010000147.1, read on the forward strand.
CATGGAGACCTACTACCGCAACACCAAGGGCCGGGTGGTCGTCCCGACGCCGCTGCGGGTGATCGACTTCTGGAGTTTGACCAGGCAGGCCGAGCTGGAGCACTACCGGGTCGAGCCGGCGTCCGTCTGAGACTGCTGACCGGCCCGGCTCTGGCCGGGCCCGTCAGCGGCCGGGGCTCAGGCCGGGCTGACCGCGCTGACCGCCAGCATCGGGCTGACCGGGGCCCAGGGGGGCAGCACCCGGAACCGCTCGACGGTGTCGGGCGCGAATCCGGCCTCCACCACCGCGCGTTCGGTGTCACGGTTGAGCTGGCAGCCCCCGGCGAGACGCGACCACACCGGGTTCAACCGGCCCTGCCAGGTCGCCAGCCGGCCCGCGCCGACCACATGCTCCAGAACCATCAGCCGCCCGCCCGGCACCAGTACCCGGCGGGCCTCGGCCAGTGCCTTGGCCGGGTCGTCGACCGTGCACAGCACCAGCGTGCACACCGCGACGTCGAAGCTGTGGTCCTCGAACGGCAGGTTCTCGGCCGGCGCGTCGACCACCTCGGTCGGACGCACGGCCTGGTGCAGCTTGGCGGTCAGCTTGGCCCGCATCGCCGGGTCGGGTTCGGTCATCACCACCTGGTCGGCCCGGTGGTAGTACGGCAGGTTCGCCCCGGTGCCGGACCCGATGTCCAGCACCCGGCCCGTCAGCTCGCCGAGCATCCGGGCACGCCGCTCGGCGATTCCGGCCCGCTCGATCGGCGCGACCAGCCGGTCGTACACGGCGGCGAAGATCGGATGTGCGTCTGGCACGTTCAGCTCCCTCAGGCAGGGGCGCCCAGAATGGTCACCACGCAGGCCGCCGGGCTGTTGACCAACCATCCACCGGCGTTCTCGGACAGGCCGACCCTAGCGCTCTCGACCTGCCGCGCTCCGGCCCGCCCACGCAGCTGATCGGCGAGCTCGACGATCTGCGCGGCGCCGGTGGCTCCGATCGGGTGGCCCCGGGCCAGCAACCCGCCCGAGGGATTCACCGGGATGCGCCCGCCGATCGCGGTGTCGCCCTCCCGTACCAGCTTGGCGCCCTCGCCGGGCGCGGCCAGGCCGATCTCCTCCATGATGATCAGCTCGGCCGGAGCGGCCGCGTCGTGCAGTTCGCAGACATCGACGTCCCCCGGACCCAGACCGGCCTGCTCGAAGGCCGCCGCTGCCGTGCGCGAGACGATGTCGCCGGTGTCGACCGCGGTGGAGGCGCCGACCGATGTCGCCAGCAGCCGGACCCCGGGTCGGCCCCGCTTACGGGCCAGCGCGGCACTGGTGAGCACGCACGCCGCCGCGCCATCGCCGATCGAGGAGCACATCGGCCTGGTCAACGGCGCCACGATCGTCCGGGCCGCGAGCACCTCGTCGGCGCTCAGCGGCGTGCGGTTCTGGGCGATCGGGTTGAGGCTGCCGTTGCGCAGGTTCTTCGCCGCGATCATCGCGAAATCACGGTCGGAGGCACCGCTGCGCTCCTGGTAGCCGCGGGCCTCGGCGGCGTAGATGTTCATGAACACCGGGCCCTCCGCCGCACCGACCTCCTCGACGTCCACCGCGGAGCCCAGTGCCCGGCCGGCCAACGTCCTGTCCTGGCTGGTCATCTTCTCGGCGCCGACCGCGACCACCGTGCGGTAGGCCCCCGACGCCACCGCCATCGCGGCCAGGTGCACCGCGCTCGAGCTGGAGGCGCAGGCGTTCTCCACCGACACCATCGGCCGCCCGGCCACCCCGGAGCCGCCGAGCGCGGTGTGTGCGCGGATCATCTCCTGCCCGGTGATCAGGCCGGCGGCGGCGTTGCCGAACACGACCAGGTCGACCTCGTCGCCGCTGACCCCGGCGTCCTCGAGCGCCTGGTCGACGGCCCGTGCGGCGAGCTCGCGCATCCGGGTGTCGACGAACATGCCGAACCCGGTGATCCCGGTTCCGATGATCTCGACGTCCATGTCGTGCTCCTTCGACTGTCTGGGAGGGTCGCGATCCGGCTCGGCCCCGGACTAGCGCAGGACGACGCCACCTTCGATGCCGGTGAACTTCTTGCGCAGCTCGGTCTTGAGCAGCTTGCCGGTGGCGTTACGGGGCAGCTCGTCGACGAAGTACACGTCCTTGGGGCACTTGAAATGGGCCAACCGGTCGCGGCAGTATGCGACCAGCTCGTCGGCGGTCGGTTCACTCCCGGCCGCCGGGTCGGGGACGACCACCGCGACGACCCGCTCGCCCCACTTCTCGTCGGCCCCACCGATCACTGCGGCGTCGAGCACACCGGCGTGGCGGAACAGCACCTGCTCCACCTCGATCGGGTAGACGTTCTCCCCGCCGGTAATGATCATGTCCTTCTTGCGGTCGACGATGGTGATGAAGCCGTCGTCGTCGGCCCGGGCGAGGTCCCCGGTGTGGAACCAGCCGCCGCGGCAGGCCTCGGCGGTGGCCTCGGGCTTCATCCAGTACCCGGCGAACACGTTCGCCCCGCGCACGATCAACTCGCCGACCGTGCCCGGCGGGAGGTCGACGTCCTGGTCGTCGACGATCCTGATGTCGACGTGCATCGCGGCCCGGCCGACCGATCCGGCGCGTTCCGTGACGTACTCCGACTCCAGCATGCACACCAGCGGCGAGGTCTCGGTCAGCCCGAAGCCCTCACTGAACGGCACCCCGCGCGAGCTGAGGAACTCGATCATCGTCAGTGGGCACGGGGCCCCGCCGCCCATGGTCAACCGCAACGCGGACAGGTCGTAGGAGTCGAAGTCGGGCACCTGGGTCAGTGCCACCCACATCGCGGAGACCAGGAACTGCACCGTGACCCGGTTCTCGGCCATCGCCTTGAGGGTGCTGACCGGCTCGAAGGCCGGCAGGATGATGTTGGTTCCGCCGAGGTAGAGCAAGGGCAGGGTGTGCAGCAGCCCGCCGATGTGGAACATCGGCGACACGGTGACCGTCACGTCGCTCTGGCTCAGGCCCGCCTGGCTGGCCAGGGTGTTGTGGATGTTCGCCAGCAGGTTGTCATGCGTGAGCATGGCGCCCTTGGGCCGGCCCGTGGTGCCGGAGGTGTACATGATGAATGCGACGTCCGAGCCGGACACCTGGTAGGTCACCGGGTCGGTCGCGGCGGCGGTGAGCAACGCGTCGTAGGACAGCTCGCCCTCGGACGGCTCGAAACCGACGCTGAGCCGGTGCCGGACCCGCACACCCGGCTCGGTCAGCCCCGCGCGGGCGATGTCGGCCAGCTGTGGGTGGAAGGCGAACACGTCGGCCCCGGAGTCGGCCAGGATGTAGCCCACCTCCGGCGGGGCCAGCCGGTAGTTGATCGGCACCATGATCGCGCCCAGCTTGGCGCACGCGGTGAGGATCTCGACGAACTCCACGGAGTTGGCCAGCAGCGCGGCGACCCGGTCGCCCTTGCGGACGCCGAGCCCGACCAGGCCGTTCGCCAGCTGGTCGGTGCGCTGGTGGAACTGGGCGTAGGTGAAGCGGCGGTCGCCGTCCACGAACGCGGTGTGCTCGCTGTTGAGGAACGCCCGCTTGGCGACCCAGGTGCCGATCCCGCTCATGATGCAGATTCCCTTCCCGCCCCACCGGGACGGTAGTCGTGGGGACGGGTGACGCGGGCGGGCCCCAGCCGGACTGGCCGGGACCCACCCGCGAACCGACCTCAGTAGCTACGCGGCAACTGCAGGCTGTGCTGGGCCACGTAGTTGAGGATCATCTCGCGGCTGATCGGCGCGGTGCGCATCAGCCGGGCCGGACCCCACAGCGTGGCCAGGCCGTACTCGGTGGCCATGCCGTTGCCGCCGTGGGTCTGGATCGCCTGGTCCAGCGCCAGGATGCCGGCCTCGGCGGCGGCGTACTTGGCCATGTTGCAGGCCTCGCCGGCGTCGGGGTCACCCGCGTCGTGCAGCGTGGCGGCCTTCTGTGTCATCAGCCGGGCCAGCTCCACCTGGATCTTGGCGTGCGCCAGCGGGTGCGCGACACCCTGGTGGGCGCCGATCGGCACGTCCCACACCTTGCGCTCCCGGGCGTAGGCGGCGGCCTTGTCCAGCGCGTAGCGGCCGATGCCGTTGCCCAGCGCGGCGCCGAGGATCCG
>JAJCYC010000148.1 GCA_029263115.1 Pseudonocardia sp.
GGGTGGGGGGGCGGGGGGCGCCCGAGCCGCCTGTCTCGCCCGTACCGGCGTCGAGATCGCCGGCGTCGCGGTCCGGGGCGTGGGGGTCGGGGCTGTCCCGGCCCTGTGTGGTGGTGGCCGAGCACTGGGCGTTCGAGCTCAGCGGATGACTCCCGCACGCATCGACAGCGCGACCATCTGCGCCCGGTCACCGGTACCCAGCTTGCGTCCGATCCGGGACAGGTGGCTCTTCACCGTGAGCGCGGAGAGGTTGAGTGCCTCGCCGATCTCCTTGTTGGACTGCCCGTCCGCGACCAGTTGCAGCACCTCGACCTCGCGCGCCGACAGCTCGCGCGGGGTGTTGTCGGTGCCGGGCACCCGGCTGCCGGTGGCCAGCAGCGGGGCCACCGTCGGGTCGGCGTAGACGCCGCCGTCCAGCACCCGCTTGACCCCGTCGGTGACGATCGCCGCCGACGCCGACTTCAGCAGGTACGCCTGCGCGCCGGCCTGGAACGCCGAACGCACCGCGTACGGGTCGTCCGAGGACGCCAGCACCACCAGCCGGTTCCAGCCGGCGGCGCGCAGCTCGGTGACCAGTTCCAGGCCGCTGCCGTCGGGCAACCCCAGATCCAGCACCGCGAGATCGCACGGGCCGCTGGCCTGGGCCCGGGCTCGCGCCTCGGCCACTGATGCGGCCTCGTGCACGGTGCCCGCGCCCATCGTGCGCAGCCTCGCCGAGATGGCCTCCCGCAGCAGTGGGTGGTCGTCGACGACGAGGACCGAGAACAGCTCTTCCCGCGGATGCGGGACCATGGCCGGCGGCATCATGGTGTCTGGCCGCAGTGGTGCTCGTACAGGAGTGCCTTGGCCGACTACAGCCACGTCACTTACCTCCCTGGAGTCGGTCGTGCCCCCCGACCGGCACCGGGCCCTCGTCCGTTCGGCCATTCAGGTCGCGCGTCCGAGGAGGTGTCGTGGACGCAGGGTAGCCCCCAAGCGGACTAATCGCGCGGAAATCTCGGAAGATTTTCCTTCCGAATCCACGAGAGTGGTCCACCGGGATCACCCCTTCAGTCGATCAGGCCGACTGCGTAGAGTGACTTTCGGACAGATTGTCGCTTTTTGATCTCGCGGGGAGCACGACTACCGAGATCAATTGTGACGATCCGTCATCAAAGATACGCCCACCTCAGGTAACCCGATCGCGTGGGTCACCAACCGGTAGAAGGCGGCCGCGTGACGGCCGAACACGTGATCGGTCGGCGTCCACGACGCACGCAGTTCCACGTCGTCGCTGCGGATCGGGCCGGGGATCTCGCCGAACCGGGCGGAACCGGTCCGGGTGACGGTGCCGCCCAGCGCCGCGAAGCCGACGCCGCAGTGCTCCAGCGCGTCGGTCAGCCAGGACCACCCCACCGCGAGCAGCATCGGATCGCCGGCCTGCTCGGCATCCAACGGCGCCCGCAGGTAGCAGACCATCCGGAACGTGCCGTTCCAGGTGTCCTGGGCGTCGGGGTCGTGCAGCAGGACCAGCCGGCCGGTCACCTCGACCGGGACGGCTGGCATCTCCGTGCCGCCGGCACCGCTGAGCTCCACCCCCAGCGCGAAGCTGTGTGGAGCGAGCCGCCGGGGTGCGTCGATGTCGACGACCCTCAGCTCCGCGCGCGGCTGGACGGCGAGCAGCGCGTCCACTGCCTGGCGGAAGATGGGCGGACTCACGACACGGCACATTATGTCTCAGGGTGCACCGCGGCGCTCAGGCGCGCCGCGAGCCGTGCGAGGATGACTGGGCCATGAACACCGAGCTCGCCGCGCCCGAGTCCAGGGCCGCCTCCAGTTCCCCCGCCACCACCACCGGCCCGGCCTCCGCCGACCCCGCGGCCGACGCCGGTTGCCCGGGTCGCCGCCCCGGTCCCGCGCCCCGGGGTCCGCGGCGCGACCTGGCCGGCGCACCGTTCCTGGACGCGCTGGCCCGACGCAGGCCGGCCCACCCGCCAGTCTGGTTCATGCGGCAGGCCGGCCGTTCGCTGCCGGAGTACCGTGCTCTGCGCCGCGAGACCACCATGCTCGCCGCCTGCGCCACCCCGGAACTGGTCTGCGAGATCACCCTGCAGCCGGTCCGCCGGCACCGGGTCGACGCGGCGATTCTGTTCAGCGACATCGTGGTGCCGCTGCACGCGGCGGGTATCGGGGTCGACATCGTGCCGGGCACCGGACCGGTGGTGGCCTCCCCGGTGCGCACCGCCGCCGACGTGGCCGCGCTGCCGCGCCTCGAGCCGGACGCGGTGGCCCCGGTGGCCGAGGCGATCCGGCTGCTCACCGCGGAGCTGGGCTGCGGGCCTGCGGGCACACCGCTGATCGGGTTCGCCGGCGCGCCGTTCACCCTGGCCTCCTACCTGGTCGAGGGCGGTCCCAGCCGCAACCACGAGCGCACCAAGGCCCTGATGCACTCCGACCCGGACACCTGGCACGCGCTGCTGGGCCACCTCGCGGAGCTGACCCTGACGTTCCTGCGCGCGCAGATCGCCGCCGGGGTCGACGCGGTGCAGCTGTTCGACTCCTGGGCCGGCGCGCTGTCCGAGCGGGACTACCGCCGTTTCGTCATGCCGCACTCGACCGCGGTGCTGGCCGGGCTGGCCGAGGCCGGCGTGCCGCGGATCCACTTCGGGGTCGGCACCGGCGAGCTGCTCACCGCGATGGGCGAGGCCGGCGCCGACGTCGTCGGGGTCGACTGGCGGGTCCCGTTGGACGTGGCCACCCGGCGGATCGGACCGGACAGGGCGGTGCAGGGCAACCTCGACCCTGCTGTGTTGTTCGCCGGCCCGGACGCGGTCGAGTCCGAGGTGCGGCGGATCGTCGCCGAGGGCAGGGCGGCCCCCGGACACGTGATGAACCTCGGCCACGGCGTGCTGCCGGAGACCGACCCGGATGTGCTGACGCGGGTCGTGGAGCTGGTGCACTCCTTGTGAGTGAGGGCCTGGTGAGCATCGCTAGGGGACGGCAGCCGGCGGAGCCGGCGGGGTGGGTAAGCGCAGCGAGCGTCAGCGAGCGAGGAGCGGAGCCGGGCCCGGAGCGAACAGCCGCAACGGTGAGTTCCCCGCACGTCGCGGTGGTGGGGGCCGGTATCTCCGGGCTGGCCGCCGCGCACCGGCTGCGCACGCTGCTCGGGCCGGCAGCCCGGATCACCGTACTCGACGGCGCCGATCGGGTCGGCGGGGTGCTGCGGACGGTGTCCCTCGCCGGCCTGCCCACGGACGTGGGGGCCGAAGCGTTCCTGGCCCGCCGACCCGAACTGCCGGCGCTGCTCGCGGAGCTCGGGCTCACCGGCGAGGTGGTCCACCCCTCCACCGCCGGGCCCACGGTGCGGGCGGGTGGGCGGACCGCGCCGTTACCGACCGGCACCCTGCTGGGCATCCCGGGCAGCGGGGCCCGGCTGGACGGCGCGCTGAGCCCCGCCGGTTCGGCCCGTGCCGCCGAGGAACCCGGCCGGCCGCTGGACTGGACCTCGGGCGCCGACCGCGGGCTCGGCGGGCTGCTGCGCGAGCGGTTCGGCGACGAGGTGGCCGACCGGCTGGTGGAGCCGCTGCTCGGTGGGGTCTACGCCGGCCGGGTGGACCGGCTGGGCACCCGTGCGTGCGTACCCGGGCTCGGGGCGGCGTTGGACGCCGGCGCCGGCTCGCTCACCGCGGCCGTCGACCGCCTGCTGGCCGGGACCGGGACCGGCGCGGGACCGGTGTTCGGCGGGCTGCGGGGCGGCTACCAGGTGCTGCTGGACGCCTTGCTGGACGCGGCCCGCGTGCGTCCCAGGCTGGGCCTGCCGGTGCGCGCGCTGTCCCGCACCGCTGGTGGGTGGCGGCTGGAGTCGGGCTCGGCGGCCGCCCCGGAGTTCCTGGACGTCGACGCGGTGCTGCTCGCGGTGCCGGCGCCGGCGTTGCGACGGCTGCTCGCCGAGCCCGCCCCGGCGGCGGCCGAGGCTGCCGGGGGTGTGGAGCTGGCGTCCTCGGCGGTGGTCGCGTTGGCCTACCGCGTGGCGGACGCCGCCGGGTTGCCCGACACCTCCGGTGCGCTGGTCGCCGCGGACGAGCCGCTGTCGGTGAAGGCCTTCACCCACTCCAGCCGCAAGTGGCCGCACCTGGCCGCCGGTGACGGGCTGGTCCGACTACGTGCCTCGCTGGGGCGGGCCGGGGACGAGACCACCCTGCGGGTGCCCGACGACGAACTTGTCGCCCGGGTGCGTGCCGACCTGCGCGCGCTCACCGGGGTCGGCGCCGCGCCGGTCGCGGTGCACGTGCAGCGCTGGGGCGGTGCGCTGCCGCAGTACGGCGTCGGGCACGCCGAACGGGTGGCCGGGCTGCTGGGCGAGGTTACCGCTCTGCCCGGGGTGGAGGTGGCCGGCGCGCTGCTGCACGGGGTGGGTGTGCCGGCCTGCGTCGGCACCGCCCGGGCAGCGGCCGAGCGGATCGTGGCCGACCTGACCGCCCGCGGGTGGCGGCGCGATGGCAGCATGGCGACATGACCCGGACCGACGCCCGCCTGGACTTCAAGGCGCTCAACGACACCATCCGGTACACCATGTGGTCGGTGTTCCGGGTCGAGCCGGGCCGGCTCGGCGAGCACCGCGAGCAGGCGGGCGGCGAGGCCGCCGAGTTCCTCAAGAAGCTCGAGGACTCCGGCGTGGTGGTGCGCGGGGTGTACGACCTGTCCGGGCTGCGGGCCGATGCCGACTACATGGTGTGGTGGCACGCGGCGCACGTCGAGCCACTGCAGGCCGCCTACGCCACCCTCCGGCGCGAGACGGCCCTGGGCCGGGCCAGCGTCCCGGTCTGGAGCCAGGTGGCCATCCACCGCCCCGCCGAGTTCAACAAGAGCCACATCCCGGCCTTCCTGGCCGGCGAGGAGCCCAAGGGCTACGTCTGCGTCTACCCGTTCGTCCGGTCCTACGACTGGTACCTGCTGCCCGACGAGGAGCGTCGGCAGATCCTCGCCGAGCACGGCCAAAAGGCCCGCGAGCATCCTGATGTGCGGGCGAACACGGTGGCCAGCTTCGGGCTGGGCGACTACGAGTGGATTCTGGCGTTCGAGGCCGACGAGCTGCACCGGATCGTCGACCTGATGTGGCTCATGCGCTACACCCAGGCCCGCCGGCACGTCCGCGAGGAGATCCCCTTCTACACCGGCCCGCGCCGTGACATCGCCGAACTCGTCGCCACGCTGCCCTGACCGAAACCCACCCGGCCCGCTGTCCTCACGGCCAGCGCTGTCGCTGAGGACCGACTGTTCCGAACGGAGGTGCGGTGCGCACGGTCGTGGTGATCGTCATCGGTCTGGTGCTGCTGGCGGTGGTGTTCGCGGTGGCCCGTCGTCGGTCCGGGTTGGCGGCGCGGAAGGGCCTGGCCGCGTTCGGCGTGATGTGGTTCATGTTCTGCGTGGTGGACACGTTCGTCGGGGTGTGGAGCGGATACCCGCTGCTCGACGAGCTGCTCATCCACCTGGTGATCTTTGCCGTGCCGGTGGCGGCCGCGGTGGCGCTGGGCCGGTCGACCCGGCGCTGACCGGCCCCGGTCCGGGGCCGGCCGGCGATCGAGGTGCTACCTGTCGCCCGCGCGGCTACCGTTCGCCGGCTGCGTCTGGTTCGCGGCCCGGCGGGAGACGCTTCGGGTCTCCCGCGCGGCGTCGTCACCGACGGCCCGGATCTCACCGGCCAGCTCCTCGCTGGACTCCTCGACGTTCTCGGCGGCGTCCCGGGCGAGTTTCTGCGTGCGACGCGCGGTCTTCTCACCGACCGAGCGGGTCTTCGTGCTCACCCGGCCGAGCAACTCCTCGCCCGTGTCGTGCACCTGGTCCACGACCGTCTCGACCTGCCGGTCCAGTCGCGAGTTGGCGTCCCGGGCGGAGCGCAGCACCCGCTCGACGGTGGGTTGGGACCTGATCCGGTCGACGGTCACCTCGCCGTGCCTGGCCCAGTCGTCGTAGGTCTCCCGGGCCTGCGCGGAGACCTCGTCGGCCCGCCTGCGCAGCTCGGCCGGGGTGAGCCGGTCCGGAATCTCGCGCAGCCGGTGCAGCGCCAGGTCTCCGGCGCCGATCCAGGCCAGGACCGGGGTCCGGACGACGTCGTAGCGTGCGGAGACGAACTCGTTCGCCTGCGAACGGGCCTTGCGGACGTCTGCGGCGGTCGGGAGTGCGATAGCCATGTGTGTCACCTCTCGTCGGCTCGTTCTGTGCTGGCCCGACCGACGCTAGGTGAGTCCGCTAGCTCCAGCAAGCGCTGTGCTTGCGCAGGTGCGGTGGCTCTTCACACGTTTGACGGGCCGCGCGGCCGTGCAGCAGGCCGAGCCGTCGTCGTCGGCGCCGAGGGTGAGCTCCTCGACCCGTTGAGCGGACGCCCGCTCACCGGGAGTCGTCGGACTCCAAACGCAGAGAAACCGAGTTGATGCAGTAGCGCAGGTCGGTGGGGGTGCCGTAGCCCTCGCCCTCGAAGACGTGCCCCAGGTGGCTGTGACAGTTCGCGCACAGCACCTCCACCCGCTTCATGCCCAGCGCGCGGTCGGTTCGCTCGATCACCGCGTCGCCGGCGAGCGGGGTGAAGAACGACGGCCAGCCGCAGTGCGAGTCGAACTTGGTCTCGCTGCGGAACAGCTCCGCGTCGCATGCGCGGCATCGGTACACCCCGACGGTCTTGGTGTCGGTGTACTCGCCGGTGAAGGGGCGCTCGGTGCCGGCCTGGCGCAGGACGTGGAACTCCTCGGCGGAGAGCTGCTCGCGCCATTCCTGGTCGGACTTGGCGACCTTCGGAGCGTCACCGGTCACAGGTTTCATGGCTCCACGCTAATACGGGCGGGCGCCCGCCGCCCAGCGCCGGGTCATAACCAGGTGGTGACGACGAAGTGCAGCGCGTCCCAGATCAGGAACCCGGCCACCAGGAGCAACAGCCCGACCAGCACCACCGCGAGCAGACGCCGCCCGCCACTCGCGCGGTTCGCCGAGTCGGCGAAGTCGCCCACCCCGTCCAGGTAGCCCTCCACGGTGAAGCCCGGCCGGCTGCGTTGCATCCGGTCCAGGTGCGCAGCGAACGCCTGGGCCTCCGGGTCGTCCGGATCGAGGCCGACCAGTTCCTCGGAGTGCCAGACGGACTCCTCGGAGTCCGGGCGCTCGTCCGGATCGCGGCGGGACATGCCACCACGGTAGCCCCGCCGGTAGCGTGGCCGCCGTGAGCCCGAGGTCGCCTGCCGAAGAACTCGTCGTACCGGGCCCGCACGGGGAGCGGACCGTCCGGCTGTCGAACCCGGACAAGATCTACTTCCCGGCGCTGGGCATCACCAAGCGCGAGGTGGTCCACTACTACCTCGCGGTCGCCGAACCGCTGCTGCGGGTGCTGCTGGACCGCCCGACCAACCTGAAACGCTTCCCCGACGGGGTAGACGGCGAGCCGTTCTTCGCCAAGCGGGTGCCCAAGGGTGCGCCCTCCTACCTGGAACCGGTCACGGTCACCTTCCCCAGCGGCCGCACCGCCGACTCGGTCGCGCCCACCGAGCCGGCGATCATCGCCTGGGCGGCGAACCTGGGCACGCTGGACTTCCACCCGTGGCCGGTCCGCCGGGCCGACCCGGACCGACCCGACGAGCTGCGCATCGACCTCGATCCGCAGCCCGGCACCGGGTTCGCCGAGGCCGGCGAGGTGGCTGCGGTGCTGCGCGAGGTGCTCGACGAGGTCGGGTTGGTCGGCTGGCCGAAGACCTCCGGCGGGCGGGGCATCCACGTCTTCGCCCGGATCCGCCCCGAGTGGTCGTTCATCGAGGTACGCCGGGCGGTGATCGCGATCGCCCGCAGGGTGGCCGACCGGTTGCCCGCGCTGGCCACCGTCGACTGGTGGAAGGAGGAGCGGGGACAGCGGGTGTTCCTGGACTACAACCAGGCCGCCCGGGACCGCACCATCGCCTCGGCATGGTCGGTGCGCGGCCTACCCGCCGCGACCGTCTCGATGCCGGTGACCTGGGAGGATCTGGCGGACGTCGACCCGGCCGACTTCACCCTGCGCACGGTGCCCGCGTTGCTGGCCGAGCGCGGCGACCCGCACCGGACGATGGACGCGGCTGTGGGCGACCTCAGCGCCGCGCTGGACTGGTTCGCCGCCGACGAGCGCGACCGCGGCCTCGGCGAGCTGCCCTATCCCCCCGAGTACCCGAAGATGCCCGGCGAGCCCACACGCGTCCAACCCTCCCGGGCCAGGCGTACTACCAGCGGAAACAGTGGGTGAGTCGCTATCCCATTCGGAGCATACCGCACGCTGCCCTGATAACCTACCTCGGTGACCGAACCACTTGCTGACCTTGCGGTGAGCTTCCGTCGTGAGCTGCGCGCGGCCGGGAAGTCACCGCGCACCGGTGTGGTCTACAACCAGGCCATCCGGTTCTACTGCGCGTGGCTGGTCGAGCAGGGCAAGCAACCGGTGGTCGCCGAGCTGACGCGGGACTCCATCAGGACCTGGCTCGCCGAGCTCGCGGACGGGCATGCGCCGAGCACGGTGCGCACCCGGTTCCGTGGGCTGTTCCGGTTCTGCGGTTGGCTCGTGTCGGAAGGGGAGATCGCCGCGAATCCGATGGCCGGTCTCGAAGCTCCGGCCGTGCAGCCGGCGAGGGTGCCGGTCCTCAGTGATGACGACCTGACGGCATTGATCAAGGCGTGTCAGGGCAAGCGGTGGTACGACCGCCGCGACGAGGCGATCATCCGCATGTTGCTCGATACCGGCATCCGGGTGTCCGAGCTGTGCGGCATCACCCTCGACTCGCTGGACCTGGACCGGGAGATGGCACTGGTGATGGGGAAGGGCTCGAAACCCAGACCCGTCTACTTCGGCGCCCGGACGGCGAGGGCCCTCGATCGGTACCTCCGAATGCGCAAAACCCACCGGTGGCGACACCTCGACACGCTGTTCCTCGGTGAGCGCGGAGCAGTGACCCCCGATGGTGTGCGCGAGTTGGTTCGGGTCCGGGCCGCCGCCGCCGGACTCGCTGACCGGACCCATCCGCACCGATTCCGGCACACATTCGCACACGACTTCCTGCTCAACGGAGGTCAAGAACGCGACTTGAAACGGCTCGCCGGCTGGACCTCCGATGTGATGCTGGAACGCTACGGAGCGTCGGCCGCCGACCTGCGTGCCCGTGAAGCTGCCAAGCGTTTACGCCGTGGCGACCGGGTCTGATCGTCCTCCCTTGGTGATCACACACGGTCAGTGAGAATCGCTCCCACTGAATCGCCCGCCGATTCAACGCTGAGAATTACCTCACCGGTATCTGTATCGCCGAGGAACGTCACGATGTCCGGTTCGTCAGCCAGTGTGCGAGCAATGGCCCTGAGTCGACCGGGCTCGCCGGTGAACATCGCAGACCGACCGGACGCAACGATGCGCCTCGCCTTCCTCGCCTGGTTATCTACCGGCACACGGCGAGACACCCTGATCAACATGACTCCAAGCATACCGCTCGGAGCACGATGTACTAAGCTGGCCAACACGGAGCTGTCGACCTGGCTTGCGCTACAGGATCGCGTCTATTTCGCCGGACAGCACGAGCAGTTGGAGAAACTGCCGTGCGCAAGCCTGCCCTGACGCCCGAACAACGATCACTACGCGCTCGACTCGCCGCCCATTCGTCATGGGCGAACACCGCCGATCCATCGGCCCGCACCGCTCCCGCCCGCGCCGCATCCAATGCGCGGTTCGAGAGGGAAGTCGACCCCGATAACGTTCTTCCGCCCGCCGAGAGGGCACGCCGAGCTGAACACGCCCGTAAGGCGTACTTCGCCCGGCTGGCGCTGAAATCGGCCCAGGCCCGGAGCCGACGAGGTGCAGGCGTCGGATGATCCCCGAAACGAGAAACGGGGCCCTCGCCCAGGGCCCCGCCTCCACACGAATCAGCCGCCACCAGACCGCCAATCGACACCCCGATGATACCCCGGTCGGGGTGTGGGCGGTCGGGTATCCGCCGTCCGGTCGTCGCCGGTACTGGCTGCTGATCGTCCGAGTCTGCCCCTTTTGCGCACTTGGACATCACGCCCACCGGGGCGGCCCGGATGGTGGTAGCCGGCGTGCCGGATGCGGCCGGGGTAACTATCGGGTGATCACCCTGCCGGCGTTGGCGGTGACGGCATGAACGCCGAGCATGATCCGCCACCCGCTCTGGCGGATCCCTATGTGCGACGCTGCTCAATTGCGCGCGGACGGTGGGTCACCGCCATCAGAGGCCGGATACCCGAGGCCCGCGACGTCGCGGTCGCGCACACCCTGGCCGGGTACGCCAACAAGGACGGCAGCCGGGCCCACCCGGGTCAAGGTCGTCTCGCCCGTGACCTGTGTTCGTCGGAGCGGACCATCCGCCGTTCGCTGGCCTGGCTGAGCGCGGCGGGTTGGCTCACGGTGACCCAACGCGGCAGGCGGAAGCTCGGCGAGGCCGACGTGTTCGGGCTGACCGTGCCGGCACCTGTCGCGGTAGACCTCGGGCTGTGGTTGCCCGAGTACGGCCGGCAATGGATGGAACGTCCTTCGGTGGAGCGTGCCCCGGATTTTCCACCGGCCACCCGTGACCGGAACAAGCATGATTTTCCACCGGTCACGGGTGGCCGCTACAACGAGTTTCTACCGGACACCGGCAAGTTTCTACCGGACACGGAGAGCGTTTCTACCGGACACAGCTGTGTCCGCCCACCAGCTCTTGTACACCAGCTCCTCTTTCACCATGCCGATTTTCGAAATCGGCCCCCCGCTGGCGCGGTGGGCGATGACCGAACTCCACTCGCGGACCTTGATCCAAATGACCCGGATCTGGCCGAGCAGATCGAGCAATACGTCGAGGCCGAGATCGGCGGCCCACTCACGCCGGGGACCGACTCGCTGATCCTCGGGATGCTCGAACGGCAGGCGCACCCGCACTCCGTCATGAATGCCGCGCTCGCAAACGAACACCAAGCGAACTGACCCCGGTCTAAAAGATCAACAGCAGCCAAGATGAGGAAGGGCAACACCATGACCGCTGACCCGAAGACCGTCGCCGAACTCAATACCGCCTTGACCCGACTCACCGACCGCGAACTTGCCGTGTTCGTGGGTCGCATGTCCGGGCTCGCCCACTCGTTCCTTGACGACGACCGGCAGCGCGTGGCGGATGTGTTCGCCTGCATGTGCGTGTTGGCCGCCGAGCAGCAAGACCGGCGGAAGGAACTCGCCGAGCACGCCCGTACCCAGCTCGACGGCGACGAAATCGGCGGCATCACCGGGGAGGATGACTTTCCCCCAGCCAGATGACACAATCGACGATGACAGCTGGCCCGGCACGTAGCGGCCGCGCCGCTGTCCGCCGCACAGCAGCCGGCCCCCCGTAGCGCGGGCCGTGCACAAGGGAATTGCCGTAGCCGCATCCCTTCCCGCCAGGTGCTCACCCAATTTCTGCCACCTCAAAGGAGCTGTGCCGCCCAAATGACCGACTACAGCGCGCCGACCTACCGTGACCAGCGCAGCCCATATCTGGTCAAACAGCTCGACCAGTTCGCCAACGCCCACGACGTCTGCGACGCACTCCTGGACCGGGACGTCACCGACCAGGAACTGCGTGCGATCCGACCGGGAGCCCTGGCAAGCGCTGTCGGCGGCCTCGCCGACACCCGTGACGAAGCGATCGCCCACCAGCGCGAGATCAAGGTTTCAGCGGCGGGCCGGCCGCTGACCAAAAACCAACGTGACGCATTCGAGAAACTTGAAACCGCCCGAATGCGCACCAACGCGCTGATCGAACGCATCAAACCGGTCAGCGACCACCGCACGATCGAACGCCAAGCCGAACTCGCCCAGCTACCCACCATCAAGCCGCACCCGGTCGCCTCCGGGCAGATGACCATCAGGGAGCACGCCAAGATGACCGGGCAGGGCATGTACTCCGATGACCAAGGCCACCTCCGTTACACCAACACCGGCCGCGCGGTCGGTGACGGACAGACGAAGCTGGGGCAGATCCTCACCCGCGACCAGGCAGTGACCGACTGGGCAGCCCAACACGGCAGCAACGCCGACCAGCAGGACCTGTCCCTCGGCCGGATGCTGCGCGGCTGGATGACCGGCCGGTGGGACGGCGCCGACAACGAACAGCGCGCCCTGCTTGAGGGAACCCAAGCCGGAGGAGGGGTGTTGGTGCCCTCACCACTGTCCGCGCAGATCATCGACCGAGCCCGAAACGCGTCCCGCTGCTTCCAGGCCGGCGCCCGCATCGTCCCGATGACCTCGAAAACCTTGACTGTGCCCCGCATCGCCGGCTCACCTAACCCGAGCTGGCGCGCCGAAAACGCCACCATCTCCGAGGGCGATCTCACGTTCGACAGCATCGTGTTCGACGCCAAGTCGATGGCGCTGATCGTCAGGGCAAGCCGCGAGTTGATCGAGGATGGTCAGGACATCGACGGCACCGTGGAACGTGACCTCGCCGCCCAAGTCGCCCTCGAACTCGACCGCGTCATGCTCCGAGGCACCGGCACCGCACCCGAACCCCAAGGGGTCCGCAACACCAGCGGTGTCACGATCACCGCCTTCGGCGGCGCCAACGGTGCCGCACCCACCAACTACGACCACCTCCTCGACGCCGTGCAGGTGCTGCGCGGCGGGAACTTCGAACCCAACGGCATCATCCACAACCCGCGCTCGGGCACCACCCTGTCCAAGCTCAAGACAACCGACGGCCAGTACCTCGCGGCACCGCCCGAACTCGCCGGGCTCCCGATGCTGTCCACCAACCAGGTGCCCGCCAACATCACGACCGGCACCAGCGCCGACACCACCGAAATCTACGTCGGTGACTGGTCCCACCTCATGCTCGGCATGCGCACCCAGCTCATGCTGACCACCCTGACCGAACGCTACGCCGACGTCGGCCAGGTCGCGTTCATGGTCTGGATGCGCGCCGACGTCCGCCTGTCCCAGCCCGCCGCGTTCAATGTGATCACCGGAGTCCGGCCGTGACCGCACCCCGTAGCCCGTGGACACCCGACAAACCCGACACCCCCAACATCGTGCCGCCACCCGAGCCGGACACCCAACCGGAACCGGAACGGGCTGACCGACCTGCTCATCAACCGGGCCGCCGACCTCGGCCCCAACACGCACACCCTCATCAAAGCCGGTGAACCCATCCCACGATCACTGGCCGCACTACCACGCGCACCGGTCAACGCGCCGCAACCCGACCGACGACGGCAACGCCGCTAAGCCGGTGGGTCCGGGGCGTCAACGCCAGCAACGCGCCGTTTTCAGCCTGTGCGCGCGGAGCAGCCAAGACCGGCCAGCAACACACCGGACCTGCGCCCCGACCCACCACCCACCGTCACCAACCACGGAACGTCACCAACTACGCAACGTCACCAACTACGCAACGTCACCAATCACGGAACGTGACAACCAGGGGAGGGGCGGGGCAAGATCATGAGCCACTATCGAATAGACCCCCGCACTACGTCTCCCCTTCCCTCCCCGCGAGTTTGACCGGTGAGAGAAACGGCCTGGTCGGGTGGTCACGGATTGTGTCTGGTGGCGTTTGTGCTGGTCAGAGGCTTGTCGGTTCGGGTAGCGGAGGGTGGTGGGTGGTGTGACGGGACGTCTGCCGGTGACGGTCGGTGATGGGCGGTCGGTGGTCACTCCGTGTGTTGACTGTGCGTCACCGTTGGAGCAGCGGCCTCGTGGCCGTCGTCGGTTACGGTGTGTGAGTTGTATCGCGGTGTATAAGCATGCGAGCCGGCATGGGATGGCGCGGCGCCGGTGTCTGGCGTGCCCGGTGACGCTTCCGTTCGGGTCGCGGTTCTCCTACTGCCCGGAGCACCGGCCGCCACGGTGAACGGCCAGGTCACCGCACAACGCGCAGGTGCCTACGCTGACGCAGCGGCTTGAACTCGGGCGCCCATTCGTGACCGCCGACGATATACAGCGCAGACCGCAGCATCATGTTCTGCGCCGCCACCGGCTCTAGACCGGGCCGAATCCAGATGGCTTGACGCTCCCGCGACGCCGCGCAGCCGGACACCAGGCAGTCATCGAGGATGACGTCGATACCCACATGGTGGAGGACGGCCCGAATCCAGCTCGACGGCGCCGAGGTGAACAGCGGGTCGTCGGTGGTCATGTTCGACATGGTGTTTCCTTGGGTAGTCGGTAGCCGATTCCTCGGCTGGTCAACCATCGGCACGCCTCCAGCAGCCCGCCGGTTTCGGTGGCGTCGAGCAGCTCGGCCACCTGGTCACGGACCGCTGGCCACGACTCGGGCGCGATGTAGAGCACGGTGGCGCCGTGTTCGTCCTCGGTGACGATCTCCTCGTCGGTCTGCTCCCGACCCAGCTTCGCCCACTCCCGCAACCCTTGTGACCAGGTCAATTGTCGGCGGTCGTGGGAGGCTTTCTCCCATTCGAGCCACAGCTCGCAGTCGTCGGCGAGCCCGGTGGCCAGGGCGTCGCGTAGCACCGCGAACGGGGCACGGTTGCCGTACCGACCGTCCTTCGTCGAGGGGGACGTGATCTCGAACGCGACTTTGGTGACGTACTCGGCGACCTGATCGAGCGACTCGGCGCTCATCCGCACCATCCGCACGTCCAGGCCGCCACGGTCGGCGACGGCGGACAGCCGTTTGCGGGTCAGGGCCCGCTCCCAACGGGCAAACATGGACATTCCGAGGTTCTCGGCCAGCTCGAAACTCACCGGCCCGTCAAACAGCACCAGGGCATGAATGTGCAGGTGCCAGCCGTGTTCGCCGTGCGTGGCTTCCACCGTGCGGCACCAGCCGAGCACCCCGAACCGTGCCCGATCGGCCTTCCACCGGCCCCCCGACGCGACAGCCGACCACGCGGCGGACAGGGCGGCCCACAACATCACCAGCGGCATCCCCGCCCGGTGGCGCATCGTCAGGGTGACCAGCGCAGCGGACCCACCCGCATCGGCGACAGCCTGGACCACGGTGCGTACCTCGGTGGCGCGCCGCCCTGCGATCCGGCGAGCACACACCGGACACGCCCACGGAGACCCGCACGACTGGAGCCCCGACAGCCCGGCCCGTAACCCGTCCGTAGTCTCGGACAGCCGCAACCCCGGCCCACCAGCACCGTTGAACGTCCGACGACCACACGCCCGCAACCGGGGCAGGGACGACCACTCCCACAACCGCGACCGCCACCGGTAGGCCTCCGCGCGCCGCTCCCGCCGATCCCGCGCCCGCTCAGCAGCCGACCTCGGGCCCCGCGTGACGGGATGTCCGCCATGTTTACCAAGGGTCGCGCGCTGCGCGCGCTCCCGCCCCGCGCCCCGACCTCCGGCCGGCGCGGGGCGCTGCCCGGCCAGCTGCGCCCTGGTGCTCATACGGCACCTCCGGTGGCACCTACGCGGTGGGCGACCTCGACTCTGGGCAGGGGGGTCGTCCCTGCCCGCCACGTCGGTCCCGGAGGGCAGCACGGAACCCACCCCGGCCGCTGAGCATGAGTAGGCCGGTGGCGGTCGCGTCGGGGGCAGCGGCCGGGGTGGAACCCGTGCAGGCGCGAGCGCACCGACGCGACGGGCAGGGACTCAGACGACACACACTCCGGGTCGGGTGCGGTGGTGTCGTGGTTGTCGAGCGCCTCGCCCTGGATCGACCGGACCGGCGAAGGGGCTGGCTCAGGTGCGGGATCAGGTGGTTGGTTTCCAACCACCTGAAGATCCTTAAGCACCGTCTCGCGGTTGTTACCCGTTGCTGCGGCGATGGCCCTGGTGGACATTCCGATGTCCCGCATCGACGACCCCGCGCCCCGACCTCCGGCCGGCGCGGGGCGCTGCCCGGCATGCTGTGCCGTGCTCACCACGACTCGTCCTCATCCGTGACGAGGTAGGCGACGTACTCGTCCGGCAAGTGCTCATCGCAGTAGTAGGCCGTGCGGACCGTGCTGGCCCGGTGTTCGGTGACACGCCACTTGGCGAGCCCGTCGCAAGGTGGTAACCCGGCATCGAGCCGAGCGAGGACTGTTCGCCATGGGAGATGCGTCCGCAGCGCTGCGGACGCAGGTGGTAACCCGGCATCGAGCCGAGCGAGGACTGTTCGGCAGGATTCGCGATCGTTCGGCTCGGGATTGCTAATGTTCTGGAGCCATCCGTTGGGCTCACACTCGACCCGGATCACGCGACCACACCCAGCGCCCGGTGTTGATCTCTGGAGAGGGTGCTGCGGAGATCAACCCCGGCTACCTGATCGCAGTAGTCGCGGTAGGGCAGCCAGGGCGCCCGTAGCCGAGTCAACGGCACACCGGGGGCGGTGAGCAGGGCCACGCCGGCGGGGGCGGTGGCGTGCTCGGCCACCACGTCGGCGGTGCCGTCCGGGTGCAACATCCGCACCGCGTCCAGGGAGTCCACCCGGAACGAGATGCGGTGCGATGCCTGGCCACGTTCGTAGGCGCCCACGATCGCCGCGTCAGCCCGCTGCGCCACCAGCACGCACCGCAGGCCGGCTTTGCGTCCCTCGGCCAGCAGACGGCCAACCAGGGCCCGGTACAGCTTGCCCAGCTTCGCGTCGTGGCCGTCGAGGATCCGCAACGCGCCCGGGTGCTCCTCGAGCACGACCAGCAGCACCGGGCAGCCGTCGCCGAGCACTACCTCATCGGCCCCGGCGGGCAGGTCCGCGATACGCCGGTCCATCTCGGCGACCAGCCGGTCCAGGGCGAGCACGTACCGGCCGGGGTCGGCGGTGCCGCACACCGGGCCGGGGATGTTGCCCATGGGCAACATGCGGCGGGCCCACGGGCCGAGTAGCAGCCCGGTCGGGTCGACCCCGGTCACCCGCACATCGGGCGCGGTGGCCAGTTGACCCAACAGCGAGTACAACCCGACGCTCTTGCCGGACCCGGTGGCGCCCTGAATCACGATGTGCGCGGCTGTGGCCAACTCCAGCGTGACCGAGCGGCCGTCCTCGCCCCGACCCAGCACGAGCGGACTCAGAGCGCTCTCAACGGGCCGTACGGCCCCGATCGTGTCGGCCAGGGGGTCGGAGGACAGCAACACGATCCTGGCGCGGCCGCCGGTGAGCGGCTGGACCCGCACGGCCGGGTAGCCCATACCGGCCGCCAACCGGCGCGACACCCGGGCGATGTCGGTGACCAGCTGACCCGGCATCAACCGCACCGTCAACGCCGCGTCGGGTGCGCCCAGGTCGACGTGTTCCACCCGGGGCACCGCGACGAACGGAATCCCCGCATCGGACGCGCCGGAGCGGCCGATCCCCGCGCCCTCGGCGACCTGACGCCACAAATCGGCCAGCTCGGCCGCCAGCTGCTCGTCGACCCGGGTGGAGTGCCGACGAGCGAGCCAACCCCGGTGGTGGGTGGGCCGGCCGGTCACCGTGGTCATCGGACCGGCCCGGCGTGGTGTACGGGATGATTCCCCCCGGGCCGGGGGCACGCTCCCGTTATGAGCACAGCCTCGGCCAAGGGCCGGCGCGGGGGTCCAGGCCCGCGCCGGCCCGTCCGGGCCCTCACGATGCCGCGGCGACCGGTGAGGGCCGACCCGAGCTGGACGCGCTCGACTCGATCGACTCGGCCCTCATCGACACCTGGGCGCGGCCGGATGAACGGTCGACGTACACGGTGCCCACGAGGCCGACGAACCGAACCGGTCGCCACTTCTCGGTGACCGGTTCATCAAATGACGGCACGGTCACCGAGACCACCTCGGCGCGGCGCGCGTCGTCGTCGTCGTTGAAACAGTCGATCACCCACAGCGGCATGCCGGTGTCCTCGTGTGCGGCCTGCTGGCCGGTCGCGCGACGCTGGCCGTCGACCAGTTCGGCGTACTGCATCTTGGGCGCGCACTTGCCGCTAGCGATCAAGTTCACGCGGGTGGAGTCAACAGGGATAGAACGCATGATCTTCTCCTTGAACATGCGCGACCAAGGGCAGCGGTCACCCGCCGAGCAGCCCCCGGGCACGCGAAACGGGCCCGAGCTGCTATCGGGAGTCGCTGGTGGGGGTGTGCTCGGCGAGGACGCGACGCACGGTGGCGACCGTTCCACGGTCGTAGGTGCTCAACTCGGTGCCCGCCCCATCGAGCACCGCGAGCAAGGCTGTGACGGCCCACCGCAGCTCACCGGTAGCGGTGGCGTACCTGTTGGCGAGCGCCCATCCCGACCCGGTCGGGTCAACCGCGCCGGCCGGGGGAATGTGCGGGTGGGCGAACTGCGTGCCGGGCTCTACTCTGTCCACGGGCCAGAACCTCTGTCTGGTCAAGGGCCGGGAGCCCCGGTGCGATAACACCGGCCCGGCCCGCCTATTGGGCCCCAGTTATCCAGCTCGAAACTCACCCGATAACTGGCGGCACAGCGCTCACCCGTGAGCTGCGTATCCGCTGGTCAGTACACCGTTCAACCCGTCGGCACCCCGAAGATGCCCGGCGAGCCCACACGCGTCCAACCGAGCCGGGCCCGCAAGGACATCTGACCCGGCCGAGCCGAGGGACGGCCGGGCACCGCTCTCCACAGCCCGTGCGCGTCGCGCGCCCACCTGGGTGACAGGTTCCGATTCACCG
Organism: Pseudonocardia sp.; assembly: GCA_029263115.1. Taxonomy (GTDB): domain Bacteria; phylum Actinomycetota; class Actinomycetes; order Mycobacteriales; family Pseudonocardiaceae; genus Pseudonocardia. Next base: position 18,542 of record JAJCYC010000148.1, read on the forward strand.
GACTGCGTCGGCGTATCCCGCTTGCGATCAACCTGATCACCAGGAGATCCGATGGGTCGAACCCTGACCTCGCTGATGTGCGGCCGTCGTCTCGGGAGGCCACCGCCACCTTGATCTGGTAGGTGCGGTGCTCGCCGACATGGGAGTCGGCCCAGGCGATGACTTCTTTCACGTCGATGTCCGCGAGCTGACACACCGACACCCGGAAACCTCGTTGGGATTCTGGAACGTCTGTCGGCTCCGACAAGCGTTCCCAGAAGGTGACCTCGAAAGCGGGCGAGTCGGGGTCGTCGCTTCGAAGGTCGTCGCTTCGAAGGTCGTCGAGTGGGGATCGATGATGCGCACCCGGCCCCATTATGTCGCTGGCGCCGGGACTTCCTACCGGTAGTCGGCGTCCAGACCGGGTTCCCGGGCCTGCTCGATGAACCGCCAGATGTCCGGCCGGCTGCCGTCCAGGTCGGTGAAGCCGTACTCGGCGGCGAGCTGACCGGAGCTCATTGAGCGCTGGTTCCACCGCTGCCGTTTCGCGTCGGCGGCCCTCGCGGCCACCGCCCGCCCGACATAGCGCGGCGACTCGGAGAGCGCGAAGTCCGGTGGCGCCGTACTGCCCGGGGCCTGCCGCCAGGTCTGCTCGGTGGTCCCGAAGTTCTCCAGCATCTGCTCCGAGCGTAACCAGCCCGGGGTGAGCGCCACGGCGGTGCCCCCGTACGGCGCGAGCTCGTGACCCTGGGAGAACGCCAGCCGGTTCACCGCGACCTTGGCCGGGTCGTAGTACACCGAGATCCGGTCGCGGCTCGCGTTGTGCTCGGTGGTGCCGTCGGTGACCTCGACCAGCAACCCGCCGGGCCGCGCTTGAGGTCCTCCGCTCTCCAGATGTCGTTGACCAGCACGTCCAGGTGTCCGTACTCGGCGCGCAGCCGATCGGTCAGCCCGCGCACCTGCTCGGGGTCGAGATGGTCGACCGGCACGGCCACCCCGGTGCCACCGAGCGAGGTGACCAGCTCGGCGGTCTCCTCGATCGTCTCGGGCCGGTCGTAGTCCGAGCGCAGGGCGCCGGTGCGGCTGCTGCGGCCGGTGCAGACGACGGTGGCTCCGGCCTCTCCGAGTGCGGCGGCGATGCCCCGGCCGGCGCCCCGGGTGGCCCCGGCCACCACCGTCACGCGACCGCGCAGACCGTCGGGATCAGGTGACCAGGTCATACCCGCCAGTCTGCCAGCGCCGCGTCCCGCCGGCGTCGTCATCACCGTACGGTCAGGGTGGGCAGGTGGGTCAGGGTGGGCAGGTGGGTCAGGGTGGGCAGGTGGGTCAGGGTGGGCAGAGCACGCTGGCGTCGGGCACCGTGCCGTCGACCAGCAGCCCGTTCACCGCAGCGGTCACGCATGGGGTGCGCGGGTAGGCGTCCCGGCCGGCCCCCTGCCAGCTGACCACCCTGGCCGGGCTCAGCTGGTCGGCGGCGCGTTGGTAGCCCTGCAGCGGACCGCGCGGACTGACCGCCGTGGCCAGCACCAGCATCGGCGGGGCCCCGTCGGCGGGGCCGACCTGCGCCGGCTCGGCCGGCACCGGCCACGCGGTGCACAGCAGCAACCGCTGCGCGGCCCACGCCCCGAACAGCGGGTGGTCGGGCTGCCACTTGCGGACCAGTTGCAGCACCTGGGGCGGGCTGATCCGCTGCGCGGTGTCGTTGCAGGCGGTGGCCAGCGCCAGGTCGAAGCGGCCGTTCGGGCCGAGCAGCGGGTCGAGGTAGCGCAGCAGCCCGGCCGGGTCGCCGGCCCGGGCCGCGCCGATCCCGGCGGCCAGCCCCGGCCAACCCGCTGGATCGTCCAGGCCCACCAGGACCGCGTTCATCAGGCCGCCGGAGCCGAGCTCGTCGCCCTCGGGACCGTAGAGCGGGCTGTCCCGCAACTGTCCGCCCAGCCTGCGCAGCTCCGCCTTGGGGTCGGCGCCCAGCGGGCAACCCGGTCGGGATGCGCAGTCCTTGGCGAATGCGTCGAAGGTGGCCTCGGCGGCGGTGGCCCGCGCCTCCGCGGCGCTGATCGCATCGACGGTCGGGTCCGGTGGGGAGTCGAGCACCAGCCGGCCCACCGAGCGCGGCTCGTCCTGCGCCCACACCGACAGCGCGCGGGAGCCGTCGCCGAGGCCGAGCGCGCTCAGCGTGCGCACCCCGAGCAGCAGCCGCGCCCGCTCCACGTCCCGGGCGGTGTTGCGGGTGTCGTAGCTGGTGACCGTCTCACCCTCGGTGAGCTGGCACTCCTGCACCACCGAGCGGACATCCTCCAGCAGGACGTCGGCCTCGGTCTCGCCGCCGGCGGCCAGGTCCGCGTTCACGATCGCCGAGCGCAGGTCCGGGGGCGCGCAGTCGAGCCGGCTGGTGCCCTGCCCGCGCCGGTCCATCCCGATCAGGCTGAAGTTGCGCAGCACACCGAGCGGCACCTGTGAGCCGAGCCGGGCGGCGCGCAGGGTGCCGGTCTCGCCGTCGCTGTCGCCGAGGACCAGCAGCGGCGGCTTGGGTGGCTGCCCGGCGAGGGTGATCCGCATCAGGCCGATCGAGGACTGCCGCCGGCGGCCGTTGGAGGTGTCGCCGACGACCGGCAGGTCGGCACACTCGTAGCGCAGCTTGCGGTCCGGCGGCGCCGGTACCGGCAGCACCGGTCGCAGGTCCTCGCCGCAGTCCACGAAGTCCAGCACGTCGGGCGTACCGGGATCGGGCACCGGCACGGCCGGCCCGGGCGGTACGGCGGGCACCGGCAGCGGGGGTGGTGGGACCCCGTCCACCGCGCTGGCACCGCGCACCGCGACCGGTGGCCGGACCGACGGGCCGACCGCGCAGGAGGAGGTGAACACCGCCACCACGGTGAGACCCACCGCCAACACGGCCGGCATCGGACGCCGACCGGCTGATCGCGGCACGCTGTCTCCCCACGCCTCGTGACGACTCGCTGAAGTCCGAAATGTCGACCCATCGACGCCGCCCCGACCACACGGAGTGCGCCGCACCGTGTCCAGGGTGCTGGACGGGTGGTGAGAACCCGGTGAACCGGCAGCCGGTCAGCGGACCCGGGACGTCCCGGTCGAGGAGTCGAGCTCGAGCCGGATCGCGGTCGGCAGGACCCGGATGCCCAGCGACGACCGGGCGCCGGCCAGTACCCGGTCCTCCACGTCGCGCCACACGGTACGGACATCGGCGCCGTCGGTCAGCCACAGGGTCAGCCGGAGCGCCGGTGCCGACTCCCGGCCGACCAGCCGCGCCTTCGCCCGCGCCACCCCCGGCACGGATTCGGCGTCGGCGGCCAGCGCGTCGGTCGCCGCCGATGCGGTGACCCGCACGGTGGCCCCGGCCGCGCCCGGGTCGAGGTAGAGGTCCGGCCGTGGCTCCGGGCGCAGTGACCGCACGGCCCACAGCAGGCCGAGCGCGACCAGCGCCACCCCGACCGCGACCGCGACCAGCCGGGCCGGCAGGGCGTGCGTCCGCAGCAGGTCGACCGCGATCGGGTCCAGCACCGGGCGGCGGGAGCGGAGCTGGCCGAACACCTCGAGTCCGACCAGCACACCGAACACCCCGGCCGTGAGCGTGGCCAGGCCGATCAGCGTGATGCCGGTGCGCTCGCCGGTGCGGGACCGGGCCAGCGCGCGTTGCGAGCGGGAACTCATCGGGGGCCTCCGTCCGACCGCACGGAGACCGCCAACCGGGGCCGGCGGGCCAGCGGCAGCTCCTCCAGCAGGGCACCGGCGCCCGCGCCGACACCCGCCGGCAGGCCTTCCGGCACTTCGCCGCGGCAGACCGCGACCACCTTGACCGCGCGGGCCGACGCGGTGACCGAGGCGGATGCGACCTGGTCCTGGGCGCGCACCCGCTGGCCGACCAGCCGGGCCAGCACCCGGGGCGATGTGGTCACCGAGACGTTCTCGGCCGGGTCCTCCAGCCGGATGTCCCGGCGCCGGGCGCCACCCGCGAGCACCACCAGCAGCAGCCCGAGCAGCGCCACCGCGGCGCACACCGCGAGCATCAGCAGCGAACGCCAGGTCAGCGCCTCGAGTCCCGACCGCCAGGCCCGCCAGGGCACCAGGACACCCTGCTGACCCGGGTCCGCCACGATACTCGTTCCGCCGGCGCTGATCTCGGCGCCGAGCAGCCAGGCCGCCGTCACCTCGATCACCAGTAGCGCGCCCGCCGCCGCCAGGCCGAGGCCGAGCAGCGGCGCCAGCACCCGCAGCAGCACACGCATCGAAAGTCTCCAGTCAGTGTCGGGGGAGCGGTCGGTAGGGATCGGTACCCGGCACGGCCCGGTGGGCCGGCCCGAACGAGGTCCGACCGGTGGGTCAGTGCAGCCGTGCGGTCTGTTCGTGGTGCAGGCCGGAGACCGTGACGTCGAACGTCCGCACCCGCAGGCCGGTGATCCGGGTGATCTCCTCGCCGACCCGCTCGCGGACCCGGGCCACCACGTCCCCGATCGGTGCGGGGTAGCGCAGCGCGAGCTCGAGCCGGACGTCCATCAGCTCGTCCCCGACCGCGACCTTGGCGCTGCTGCCGGACTCGCCGAGGCCCACTCCGGCCACCCGGCGGGCCGAGCGGACGGTCCCGGGGACCTGGTCGGTGGCGTGCTCGACGATCTTGCGGACGACCGTGTCGCTGATCTCCAGCCGTCCGCGCTCGGCGGGGTCCGCGCTCGCGATCCGCTCCGGGGCGACGGTCACCGGTCCCGGCCCCGGCCGCGCAGTCCGTTGAGGTCGAGCTCGCCGTCCAGGACGCGACCGACGGCGAAACCGATCGCGCCGAGCACCAGGGTGAGCAGGAAACCGACGAAGCCGAAGCTTGCGCCGGCCAGGCCGAGCAGCAGTCCGGCGAACAGGCCGGTCTGGGTGGCGTTCATCGCAGTGGTTCCTTTCGTGTGGCCCGGGTTTCCCGGGTCGGCCGGATCGGTGACCCGGCGTGGGTGGCGGGCGCGGCTCCGCCGGGTCGAGACGTCAGTCGATCCGGATCGGGCTCGTCCGTAGGTCGTCCAGCAGCCGGCGCAACCGGCGGGCGAGCACCCGCGCGGCCCGGACCGGCACCGGATCGGCGAGCAGGACCACCGGAACGTCCAACCGGGGGTCGTCGTCGGCGGGCCGGTCGACCCGACCGGGTGGCCGGGTCGACACGGACCCACAGCGGGTCGCCGGGTGCGTGCCGCGCAGCCGAGCCAGGCCCGCGACGAACTCCGCCGGATCTCCTCCGACGTCGGGATGGTGGGCCCGGACGAACGCCCGCAGCTGCCGGCGGTGCTCGGCCTCCCCGGCCGCCTCGGTCAACGCGGGTCGACCACGACGTCGGTGACGATGATGTCGACCGGCGCTCCGCCGCACCGCGCGGACACCAGGCGGCGCAGCTCGGCCACGATCCGCGGCAACGGCCCGGTCAGCCGCAGCACCACCGCGATCTCCACCGGCTCCCCGGCGGCGCCGATCTTCACCCCGAGCAGCCGCTCGCCGGGAAGGTAGGTGGCCACCGTGGCGTAGGGGCCACCCGACAGCGAGACCACCGCCGGGTGCGCCCGTAAGACCCCGGCGAGTTCGCCGGCCGGCGGGCGGGTGTCGGTCACTCGACCCGGGCCGTCGGCGCGGGCTGGGCGATCGGCTCGTCGGTGCCGGCCGTGCCGTCCTCGGAGACCAGATGGATGTCGTTGACCGCGATGTTGACCTCGATCACCTCGAGGCCGGTCATCCGCTCGACCGCGCCGATCACGTTGCGTCGGACCGCCCGGGCCAGCTCGACGATCGAGGCGCCGTACTCCACCACGATGTCCAGGTCGATCGCGGCCTGCTTCTCCCCGACCTCCACGGTCACGCCCGACACGTTGCTGGTGCCGGTGCCGCCCGGGATCCGCTCACGGAGCGCGCCGAAGGTGCGGGAGACCCCGCCGCCCATCGAGTGCACCCCGGAGATCTCCCGCGCGGCGATCCCGGCGATCTTCTGCACCACCGACGCGGCGATCGTGGTCTTGCCCTGGGACGTGTCGTCGGCGAGTCGGGCCGGGACGGTTCCGGTGCCCTGGGTGCTGGCGCTGTCTGCCATTGCTGACTCCTCACTTGTCTGTCGGTGTCAGCAGGTAGATGCCCGCCGCTCGCGGATCGTCTCGGGTTGTCACCCGATCGGCGGTACTCATTGTCCGGTGACGTGAGTCACATCGGTGATCTCGATCGAGACGTCCGGGGCGGCGGTACCGAGCTGGACCTGCAGCGCGCCGGCGAGCCGCACCCGCAGATGCTCGGCGAACTCCCGCAGCGGCCCGCCGTAGGGCAGCGCGACCTGGACGGTCAGCTCGTGCGGCTCGCCGGTCACGGCCAGCACCCGGCAGGTCCCGTCCGGCAGGCCCCACCGCCGGCGCAGCTCGCCGAGCAGGTCACGGGCCAGCTCACGGGCCAGCACCACCACGACCCGGTCGCGCACCCACAACGTCCCGCCGGTCTGCTGGATCTCGACGTGCCCGGTCGCCGGGTCGCCGCGGATCGCCCCGAGGGTGGCCAGCGTGCGGGAAACCAGCGCCACCGGCACGTCCACCGGCGCCCGGGCCGCCGCGTGCACCCGGGCCCAGTCGACCCGTAGCCGCGCCGCCTCGGCCCCGCAGTAGCGGCAACCGGCCAGATGTGCGAGGTCGGCCCGGTCGGCGTGCACCGCGGCGCGGGCCGGTCCGTCCACGGCCTCGTCGGCGACCAGTTCGAGCAGGTAGTCGGGGGTCCGTCCGCACTCCAGCGGCTGGGTGGTCATCGGGTCACCCCCGGATCGGCCAGCAGGTGGTCGTGCAGGGCGGCCCGACCCCGGTGCAGCCGCGAGCGGACCGCCGCCACCGTCGTGTCCAGCACCTCGGCCACCTCCTCGTAGGACAGTCCCTCGAACTCCCGTAGCACCACCGCCGCCCGTTGGGCTGGCTGCAGGCGGGTGAGCGCGCGGTGTACGGCCGTGGCGTCGGCGGACCCTACGGCGGTAGCCTCCGGACCCGGTCCGGTGTCCACGACGTGCGCGAAGTCTGCCTGGTCGAACCCGACTGTCGGTCGCTGACGCCGGAGGTGGCCCAGCGCGGTGTTGGTGACCACCCGGTACAACCAGGTGGCCGGCGCGGCGTCGCCCCGGTAGCCGGGCAGTGCCCGCCAGGCGGCGATCCACGCGTCCTGCACCGCGTCCTCGGCGTCGCTCGGCGCGCCGAGCACCCGTAGCGCCACCCGGTACATCCGCGGCGTGTGCCGACGGACCAGCTGGTCGAAGGCCACCCGGTCGCCCCGAACGGCGGCCGACATCACCATCCGGTCGGCCAGGTGATCGGCATCGACCGGTTCGGCCGTTCCGGGACCGGAGCCGGCGCCGGTCACGGTGCCGCGCGCCGGTCGCGCAGGTAGCGCAGGAGCAGGGCGTCGGCCTCGGTCAGGGCCGCGACCAGCCGCATCCCACGCAGCTCCCGCCCGGCCTCGCCGCCGGCGATCCGCCCGGCGTCGCCGCCGGCCAGCACCGGGCTGACGGTCAGGCACAGCTCGTCGACGGCGTCCTCGGCGATCAGGTCGCCGAACAGCCTCGGCCCACCCTCGCACAGCACCCGGCGCAGCCCCCGTCCGGCCAGCACGGACAGCAGCCCGGCCGGGGTGACCCGGTCGGTGTCCAGCACCGCCAGGTCGGCCCCGGCCGCCCTCAGCCGGTCGCGGGTGCCGGCTGGGCAGGTCCGGCCGGTGATCACCAGCGGGGGTACCGCGGTGTCGGTGAACAGCGGAGCGTCGGTGTTCAGCTCCCCGGTGGCGGTGACCACCGCGATCGGCGGCGGGCAGCCGGTGACCCGGCTGCTGCGGCGGGCGCCCCGGTAGTTCTCCGCGCGGGCGGTGCCGGCGCCCACCACGATCACCTCGGCGAGCGCGCGCAGCAGGCCGAACACCCGCCGGTCGGCCGCCGAGCCCAGCCCCTCGGACAGCCCGGCGGCGCTCGCCGCGCCGTCTGCGCTGGCCACGAAGTTCACCCGCACCCACGGCCGGCCCGGGTCGTCGGGGTCGGCGGGCGGGTAGGCGTAGGCCTCGGCCAGCTCGTCGTCGGTGAGTGGAGCCGGTGGGGTGTGGCCGGGTGGCCAGAGCCGCAGCACCGGTGCATCAGACCACGGGCGGAGGTTCCCGGCGCGGCGGGTCGCGGACGCGTCCTAGGCTTGGCGACCATGGCCAACCTCGACGTCCGGACGGCGCTGCGCGTGCCCACCGGCGAGTTCGACCTCGCCGCGCTCGACGCCGGGGCGCGCCCGGTCGGCCCGAAGGACAAGGAGTCGGCCGCGGCCGATCTCGCGGAGCTCGCCGTCCGGCTCGAGCAGCTCCAGGAGCGGCTCTACGCCGAGGGCGCCGGGGACAGTCCCCGCCGGGTGCTGCTGGTGCTGCAGGGCATGGACACCTCGGGCAAGGGCGGGGTGATCAGCCACGTCGCGGGCCTGGTGAACCCCCGGGGGTTGCACATCGCCTCGTTCAAGAAGCCGACGCAGGAGGAGCTGCGCCACGACTTCCTGTGGCGGATTCGGGCGCAGGTGCCCCGACCTGGGCAGATCGGGGTGTTCGACCGCTCGCACTACGAGGACGTGCTGATCGCGCGGGTCGAGTCGCTGGTGCCCGAACTGGTGTGGCGGGCTCGTTACGATCAGATCTCCGCGTTCGAGCGGGAGCTTGCCGATCAGGGTGTGCGTATCGTGAAGGTGTTCCTGCACATCTCGCCCCGGGAGCAGGCGGAGCGGCTGCGTGCCCGCCTCGAGGATCCCGCCAAGCGGTGGAAGTACAACCCCTGCGACCTGGTCGCCCGCCGGAAATGGAGTCAGTACCAGTGCGCCTACGCCGAGGCACTGCGTCGTTGCGACACCGACGACGCACCGTGGTACGTCGTGCCGGCGGACCGCAAGTGGTACCGCAACTGGGCGGTGGCCCGGTTGTTGCTGGAGACGCTGACCGACCTCGACCCGCGCCTGCCCGAGGTGGACTTCGACCCGGTGGCCGAGCTGGCCGCGCTGTCCGCGACAGACACCGCCAACCCGGGCTGAGCTGGCCGTTGGCCGTCCTGGCGGTGTTCGCGACCGGGGGGTTGGCCGGCTGCGGCGGGTCTCAACCGCCGGTGCCCGGGCCCGGGTCGGTGGCGACGTCGGGCGCGCCGTTCGACTCGGCGCCGCCCCCGCCGACGGACCCCGGGCGCGACTCGGCCTACTGCCGCGAGATGGCGTCCGCGCTGGGCAGCGCCCGGTCCCCGATCGACGCGATGCGCGCGCAGGAGGTGCTCGGACCGTTCATCGCGCTGATCGAGCTGACCCCGAGACTGGTGGCCGAGAAGGGCTCGGCGGCCATCGACCAGGCCGTGGCGACCGCGATGCGCGAGGTGGTGGCCGCCGTTGACGACCTGGATGCGCAGGCCACCTGGGCACTGCCGCCGGGTGCGAACCCGACCGAGACCACGGTGAAGCTGGACCCGACCCGGCTGGCCGCCGCGCTGGACGCGGCAGAGCTGGCCTGCACCCCGTACCTGCGCTAGCCGCCCGGGCCGCGACCCGCTGTGCGTCCTGGTCACCGCGCGGGTCCGCCCCAGGCGGGTTCGGCGTCGGCTCGATCGGGTAGATCCGCCGGGGCGCCCTCCGGGTCGGGCCCGTTCAGCTGAACAGGCTGCGCCCGATGATCTCCTTCATGATCTCGTTGGTGCCGCCGAAGATCGACTGCACCCGGGCGTCGACGAACGCCCGGGCGATCGGGTACTCCAGCATGTAGCCGTAGCCGCCGTGCAGTTGGACGCAGCGGTCGACCACCTGCTTGAGCAGGTCCGAGGTCCACCACTTGGCCATCGCGGCGTCGGTCACCGACAGTCGCCCGGCGACGTGCTCGCCGATGCAGCGGTCCACGAACACCCGCGCGACCTGGGCCTGGGTGGCGATCTCGGCCAGCTCGAACCGGGTGTTCTGGAACGCTGAGATCGGCTTGCCGAATGCCTTCCGGTCCCGGGTGTACGCGGCGGTGACCTCCAGGGAGCGTTCGATGCCGGCCGCGCTGGCCACCGCGATGGACAACCGCTCCTGGGGCAGGTTCTGCATCAGGTACAAGAAGCCCATGCCCAGCTCGCCGAGCACGTTCACGGCCGGCACCCGGACGTCGGTGAAGAACAGCTCGGCGGTGTCCTGGGCCTTCATGCCGACCTTCTTCAACCGGCGGCCGCGCTCGAATCCGGGCATGTCGCGTTCCACCACGAGCAGGCTGAAGGCCTTGCTCCCGGCATCGGGGTCGGTCTTGGCGACCACGATGACCAGGTCGGACATGATCCCGTTGGTGATGAACGTCTTGGAGCCGTTGAGCACCCAGTCTGCGTCCGGCCCGGAGCCGTCGCGGACCGCGGTGGTCTGGATACCCTGCAGGTCGCTGCCGGTGCCCGGCTCGGTCATCGCGATCGCTGTGATCAACTCGCCGGAGCAGAACCCGGGCAGCCAGCGCGCCTTCTGCTCCTCGGTGCACAGCCGCAGCAGGTAGGGCGCCACGACGTCGTTCTGCAGGCCGAAGCCCAGCCCGCTCGCGCCGATGCGCACCAGTTCCTCGGTGACGATCGTGTTGTAGCGGAAGTCGTCCACCCCGCCGCCGCCGTACTGCTCGGGCACGTCGGTGCCCAGCAGGCCGGCCTTGCCCCCGGCGAGCCAGACCTCCCGGCTGACCTGACCGTCCTCCTCCCACTGGTCGTGGAAGGGCGCGACCTCCCGCTCGGCGAAGGTGCGGGCGAGGTCGCGGAACGCCACGTGGTCCTCGTCGAAGATGTCCCGATCCATGCACCGATTCTCACATACGTGCGCGCCGGTATGTAACCTGCGGGTATGGATCTTCGAGCGGCGGCGTCGAACGTGGTGGACAAGGCCGTCACCGGTTCCCTGGCCGACCTGCGCCGGATGCCCAGGTTGTTGCTCGAGGCGGTGCCGAACGCGACGCTCTACCGGTACGAGCCGGTGGTGCCCGGTGGGCCGAGCGGTTCACCGGTGTTGTTGGTGCCGCCGCTGGGAGCCCCGGACTTCGCCTACGACCTGCGCCGGGGCTGCAGCCTGGTGGAGCACCTGTTGCTTGCCGGGCGGGACGTCTACCTGGTCGACTACGGCTCGATCTCTTTCGGCGAGCGCGGGCTGGGCATTGAGTTCTGGGTCGAGCAGGTGGTGCCTCGCGCGGTCAACCGGGTGAGTCGCTACCGGGACGGCGCGCAGGTGCAGCTGGTGGGCTGGTGTCTCGGCGGCATCTTCTCGTTGCTCGCCGTCGCGGACAGAGTCGACCGGGAGCTGCCGGTCGACTCGATCGCGGCGATCGCCAGCCCGTTCGACGTCGCCGCCGTGCCGCTGGTGGCCCCGCTGCGCCCGCTGGCCGCGATCACCGGTGGTCGGCTGGTGTCCGGCCTCTACCAGGCGGTTGGCAGCTTCCCGGCGCCGGTGGTGAAGTGGGCGTTCCAGCTGTCCACCGTGGACAAGTACCTGAGCAAGCCGCTCACCGTGCTGTCCCGGCTGGACGACCGCGACGTGCTGGAGCAGATCGAGGCCGTCGACCACCTGATGAACAACATGCACGGCTACCCCGGGCGGACCTTCGGCCAGATCTACCACCTGATGCTGCGCGCGAACGACCTGGCCGACGGCGGGCTGACCGTGGGCACCCGGCGCATCGAGCTGTCCGACGTGCGGGTGCCGGTCCTGGTGGTCGGCGGGGAGAACGACGTGATCGCTCCGCTGGCCGCGGTCCGCCGGGTCACCGAGCTGCTGACCGGCGCCCCCGAGGTCCGCTTCGAGAGCGCTCCCGGCGGGCACCTCGGGGTGCTCACCGGCCGCCGCGCCCGCGACACCACCTGGCGTCACCTGGACGAGTTCCTGGACGCCCACCGGCCGCGACCATGACCGGCCCCCGGCCCGACGTACCGACGACCCGGACCCGGCGGACCCAGGCCGAGCGTCGGGCGGCCACCCGGACGGCTCTGCTGGAGGCGTGCGTCGACTGCCTGCTGGAATACGGGTACACCCGGCTCACCACCGCCGCCGTGGTGGCCCGCGCCGGGGTCAGCCGCGGCGCCCAGGCGCATCACTTCAGCACCAAGACCGAGCTGGTGGTGGCGGCGCTGCGGCACCTGACCGACCGGCTCGCCGCCGAGGTCGCCGGGCGGCCTCGACGGCAGGGCGCCGAGCCGGCCGCAGCCCGGGGTGAGCTGCTGGACCTGCTCTGGGCAGTGCACAGCGACCGGGTGTTCCCCGCGTTGATGGAGCTGTGGGCCGCCGCCCGCACCGATGCCGAGCTGCGGGTCACCCTGGCCGAGTTCGAGCGCGAGCTCACCCGGCAGATCGTCGGGCACTGCCAGCGCCAGCTACCCGAACTGGCCGGGTATCCAGGTTTCGGCTCGGTGCTGGCGACGGTGCTCTCTGCGTTGCGTGGCCTGGCGATGGTCGAGTTCCTCGGGCGCGAGGGTGAGTCGGAGCGGCTCTGGCCCGGCGTGTATGCCCAGCTGCTCATCCTCCTCGAGCGTGAGCCGACCGTCGGGTGAGCCGGCCCGCCCAGGTCGGGCCGAGGTCCCGAAGGGATCACGACCCGCGGACGTCCGGCCCGTCGCGCAAGCATCACCGCATTTGTGATGTACAAAGTGTCCGATCACCACCCGGGTGTCGGCGCCCGCGTCGCCGCCGGGTGCGTCCACCGGGGGAGGGAACGACCGGATGACCGTGCCGACGGCGACCGGCGAGCTGCTGGCCGACCTGCTCGCCGAGCGCAGCCGATTGACCGACCTGCTGGGGCCGCTGGCCGAGCCGGCATGGCGGGTCCGGCCGGCCACCGGTCACTGGACGATCGCCGAGCACGTCGCGGCGCTGGCCCTGCTGGACGAGGCCGCGGCGCTGGCGGTGACCGCCCCGACCCGGTTCGTCACCCACAGCCGGTCCAGGAGGGCCTGTCCGCCGCGGTTGGGCGATATAGACGCCCGCCACCGCGACTCCCCAGGTCCCGAGCTCCTGAGCTGGCTGGGTGCGGCGCAGACCAAACTGGTGCGGGCCTACCGCCGCATCGACCCGGCGCACCAGCTGCCCTGGTACGGAACTGACCTCGACGCCGGCACCGCGCTGGCCGCGCGGATCGCCGAGACCTGGGCGCACGGCCGGGACGTCGCCGCGGCGTGCGGCGCGAGCTGGGTGCCCACCGACCGGCTGCGTCACGTCGCCGAGCTGGGCGTCCGATCGCTGGGCGCCAGTTTCGAGGCACTGGGCCGGCCGGTGCCCACGGTGCCGGTGCGGATCGAGCTCTCCGGGCCCGACGACCAGCTGTGGACCTGGGGTCGGGAGCACGCCCGTGACCGGGTGACCGGCACCGCCGAGGACCTGTGCCTGGTGCTGACCGGCCGCCGGACGGCCGCCCAGGTGGGGTTGCGGGTGAGCGGTGTGGTGGTCGCGGAGTGGCTGGAGATCGCGCGGCCCTACCCGGGCGCCCCGGAGGCGCCCGGCCGGCGGGGCGCGGACGCGTCGGTGTCCTGAGCAGGTCGGGATAGTTCCCGCCCGGACGCCGCCGCCCACGAGTCGGTGCACGAGGTCCAGGTGCTGACCGGGGACGGGCGGCTGGTCACCGCCGTCTTGCTTCAGGTCCGCCGATTACGTGGCGCTGCGGCACCTGCGGTTCACCGACGCCGCGGACTGCGCCGAGGCCGTCGCCCGGATCTGCGCGGCGGGGAGCACGCCGGCGCGGAGGTCGACTTCTGCGACGGCACGGTGTTCGGCGCCGAGAGCAGCGCCAGCGGAACGAGTATCGGCGCCGAGAGCAGCGCCAGCGGAGGGGTCGACCTGGAGGCGCGCGCTGGCCGGAGGCGGCGGCCGAGATGGGCGTGCAGCGCGCCCGGGATGCTGGCCCGCCCCACCTGGTGACCGGGCCGGTCAGCCTTTGGCGTTCTTCTGCCGGGCCACCCGCCGCCACAGCAGGGCCGCGAACACCCCGGAGGCCAGCATCAGGATCCCGCTGAACACCACCTTGATCCAGAATGTCGCACCGACCTCGGAGGAGGAGACGGTGATCAGGAAGAGCACCATCCAGCCGACCGCGGCGGCCGCGAACATGATCACGTGGCCGATGCTCGGCTGGGAGACGTTGTTGCGCACGGTGTGCAGCTTGGCAGGTGGCCCCGGGGCCGACCAGCACCGGGGCCGCGGTCGGGACACGGAGGGTGACGCAGGCGGGAGTCGGACCGAAAAAGTCACAATCTGATAACTTTCACGCACTGAATCGGTGCGTACGGTGAGGGTGGGCGCAGCCGTCGGGCGGCCCTCATCGGCGGCCCTCATCGGCGGCGCTGCCGGGTTTCCGACCGGCGCGAGAAGACGTGACCCGAGGCGTTCCATCATGGCCATGAGCCCGCGAGAGCGCGCAGACTTCGACGAGATCGTCGTCCGGCTGCGGCTGGAGGATGCCGGTGTTGGCACCATCGCCCCGCGGCAGCATTCGATGCGGCTGCTGATCGGGATCGTCGCCGGGCTGCTGGTGTTCCTGCTCGCGCTGGCGGTGCTGGTCGGCCGCCCCGAGGGGCCGGCCCCGGTGCTGGTGGCCAGCATCATGCTGACCTGTGTGCTCGCCGCATGGCGGGCGTACCCGCGTTCTTCCTGACCTCCCGGCGCCGCGATGATGTCCGCTGATTGACCTCGATGCGGTGACGATGCGGAGAGGCGCCGAGCATGGCGGCCGGGATGGACCAGGTCGCCGACCTGGCGGACGAGACCGCGGACCTGCGCGGGTTGCTGGACGGGCTGGACGAGCCCGGGCTGACCGCCCGGTTGATGGATACCGGGCTTCTGCCTGCTGGTCACCCAGCGGCGACACCGCGACGACACCGCGCTGGAGGCCACCGGGCGGCACGCCAACGAGTGGCTGTCGATCGCCCAGGCGTTGGACGGCGAGCCGGGCCCGGCCCGGCGCCCCTGGGCCGCGGCTGAGCGTTGTGGGCCTGGCTCAGGCCCGTTGCCGCTGAGCTCGGCCGGGACCGCCGGTCACCACGCGGTCAGCGCCGGCGCCAGCTCGCGCCACTGTCCGGCCGGTACGTCCCGGCGGTGGGCCGGGAGTGCCTGCACCGCGACGTGGTCGGCGCCCGCGTCCAGGTGCTCCCGGACCCGGGCCAGGATCGACTCCTCGTCGCCCCAGGCGACCAGACTGTCCACGAACCGGTCGCTGCCGCCGTCGGCCAGGTCCTCCTCGGCGAAGCCGAGCTCCCGGATGCTGTTGACGTAGTTCGCCTGGCTCAGGTAGAGCGAGGTGTACTCGCGACCGATGGCGCGGGCGGTGGCCGGGTCGGACTCCAGCACCACGGCCTGTTCCGGGCACAGCAGCGGCCCGGCACCGAGGGTCTCCCGGGCCTTCGCGGTGTGCTCCGGGGTGATGAAGTAGGGGTGCGCGCCGTCGGTCTTCTCGGCGGCCAGGCGCAGCATCCTCGGACGCAGCGCGGCCAGCACCCGCCGGACCGGGGTGCTCGGCCGGTGCGCGGTGTAGGGCGCGGAGTCCATCGCGTCCAGGTAGTTCCGCATCGCGGTCAGGGGCTTGTCGTAGTGGTGGCCGCGCAGGTCGTTCACCAGGTTCTGGTGGCTGACACCCAACCCCAGCAGCATCCGCTCCGGGAACGCCTCGGTCAGCGCCTTGACCGCCCCCGAGGCGGCCACCGCGTCCCGGGCCCAGATGTTCGCGATACCGGTGGCCCCGATCAGCCGGTCGGTGGCCGACAGCAGCAGGCTCAGGTGCACGAACGGGTCCCGGCCGGCCACCTCGGGGATCCACACCGCGCCATAGCCCAGCGCCTCCAACTCGGCGGCGAGCTCGCGGGCCTGCCCGGCGGGCAGCGCGTCCAGCGCCCCCGTCCACAGCCCGGTGCGGGGGAGGGTGAAGCGTTCCTGACCAGTCATGACGATCACCCTAGGTGGCCGGTGTCGAACAGCCGGTTCGGGACTGAGATCTGCTCGGTAGGCGGGTCATGCGGGCTCCTGGAGGGGGTCGGGATGCGGTTCAGCTGGGCTGCGTGGTGCTCCGTGGTGCCGTCCCAGGCCGTGATC
>JAJCYC010000149.1 GCA_029263115.1 Pseudonocardia sp.
CGGATCACGGCCTGGGACGGCACCACGGAGCACCACGCAGCCCAGCTGAACCGCATCCCGACCCCCTCCAGGAGCCCGCATGACCCGCCTACCGAGCAGATCTCAGTCCCGAACCGGCTGTTCGACACCGGCCACCTAGCCCGACCTGCCATGATGGCGCCATCAACGCACCGCTGGAGGGCCTGGCGCGGCTGCGCCGGCTGGCCGACGGCGGCGCGCTCGAACCGCTGTGCGAGCGGCACGGCATCGCGGTGCTGACCGTGTTCCGCAGCGCCGCCCGAGGCGAGCCGGCGCCGCGCGACCTGGACATCGCGGTGTTGCTGCGTCCGGGCGGTCGTCCCGACTACCTGCCGGTGATCGCCGATCTGCAGTCGGCCGCCGGAACCGACATCGATCTCGTGATCCTCAACGGAGCGGGTCCTGTGCTGCGCGAAGAAGCGCTGGTCGGTGCCGTGCTGCTCCACGAGTTCGAGCCGGCCACGTGGATCCGCGCCGCGACCGCCGCGGCATTGCTGCGGATGGACACCGCCTGGATGCGCAGGCTCGACCTGGAGCCACTCGCCGGATGAACGCCCGTCAACTCAGCGCCGAGACGGTGATCGAGCGGCTGCGCAAGATGGCTGACCTCCTCCTCGATCAGCTCGACCGCCTCAGATCCGCCGGCATCGACAGCTCGGACTTCGGCGTCCAGCTGCAGATCGAACGGATTCTCTCGGCGCTGGTCGATCTCGCGGCGGCAATCAACACCCACGTAGCAGTGGTCGAACTCGGCGCGGCGCCCTACGACATGGCGAGCTCGTTCGCCAGGGCCAGGCAACTCGGCCTGATCACGAGCGAGCTGGCGGAGGCGATCGCTCCGTCGGTGGGGCTCCGCAACATCGTGGTACACGCTACCTGGAACTGGACGTCGACCGGATGATCGCGGCGGTTCCCCTGGCGGCCGATCAGTACCGGCGGTACGTCACCCAGGTGGCCCGCTGGGTGCGCGACCGGACGGCCGGCTGAGCAGGCGATGGCCGATCCCTACCCGCCGACCGGGCCACTCGAGCACGGCCTGCTCGATGTCGGCGACGGCAACCGGATGTACTGGGAGGTCTGTGGCAACCCGGCCGGCAAGCCCGCGCTGATGGTGCACGGCGGCCCGGGCAGCGGCTGCTCGGTGAACCAGCGGCGGGCATTCGACCCGGGTGCGTACCGTGCCGTGTTGTTCGACCAGCGTGGCTGCGGTCGGAGCACCCCGCATGCCGCCGACCCGGCCACCGACCTGGCGGTGAACACCACCGAGCACCTGCTGGCCGACATGGAGCGGCTGCGCGAGCACCTGGGGATCGAGCGCTGGCTGCTGTTCGGCGGGTCGTGGGGTTGCACGCTGGCCCTGGCCTACGCCCAACGGCACCCGGACCGGGTGAGCGAGATCGTCCTGGTCAGCCTGACCACCAGCCGGCGCTCGGAGATCGACTGGCTCTACCGCGGCGCCGGGCGGTTCTTCCCCGAGGCGTGGGAACGCTTCGCGGCACTCGTGCCCGACGCCGCCGATACCCCGACCCTGCTGGCCGGTTACGGGCGGCTGATGGCCGACCCCGACCCGGCCGTCCGAACTGCCGCGACCGATGCCTGGTGCTCCTGGGAGGACAGCCTGCTCGGTCACGAGTCCGGCGACCGGCCCGGCCCGTTCGGTGACCGCCCGCCCGAGGCGCGCGCCGCGCTGACCCGGATCTGCGCGCACTACTTCGCCCACGGTGCCTGGCTGGACGAGGGTGCCCTGCTGCGCGGGGCGGGACGGCTGGACGGAATCCCCGGGGAGCTGGTGCACGGCCGGTTGGACCTGAGCGGACCCGCCGACACCGCCTGGGAGCTGTCCCGGTCCTGGCCGGGTGCTCGGCTGCACATCGTGGAGCAGGCCGGGCACACCGGCACCGACGTCACCCGCGACCTGTTGCGGGACGCCCTCGACACCTTCGCCCACCGCTGACCGCTGGGGGCGCCGCGCGGGTAGTTTCGACCGGGTGCCCAGCCACGTCGCCCTGCTGCGCGGGATCAACGTGGGCGGCCACAACCGCGTCGCGATGGCCGACCTGCGGGCCGTGCTGACCGCCCTGGGGCACACCGAGGTCGCCACCTACATCCAGAGCGGCAACGCCGTGTTCCGCAGTGCCCGGGACGACAACGCGGCCCTCGCCGGCGAGCTGGAACGGGCGCTGTCCCACGAGTTGGGTGTCTCGGCGCGGGTGGTGGTGCTCAGTGCTGCCGAGTTGCGGGGTGCCGTCGCGGGAAACCCGTACCCCGAGCCGGCCGAGCCGAAGACGCTGCATGCCGTGTTCCGCGTCGGCGAACTCGAACCCGCCGCACTCGACGCCGTGGACGCGGCTGTCCGGGCGGCGGACCAGAGCGGCAGCGGCGAGCACGCCCGGATCGTCGGGCGCACGTTGTACCTGCACACCCCAGGTGGGCTCGGCCGCAGCGCACTGGCCGTGCGACTGGCCCGGGCCGGTGGTCCGCTCGCCGCGACCGCGGCCAGCACCTGCCGCAACTGGGCGACGGTCCGCCGGCTGCTGACGATGTGCGTGGCCGGCCCGGGCTAAGGGCTCGCGACGAAATAGTTTAGGTTGATGTCGGCGTGTCGTCCGTTGTCGGCGCGACGGTGTAGTTCCACTCTCCATGGAAGTCGTGCCTGGTGATCGGCAGGGCGTCGACCTGCTTCTTCGTGTATCTGATGC
>JAJCYC010000150.1 GCA_029263115.1 Pseudonocardia sp.
TCCGCTCACCGGTCCCGCGACCGGCCGACGATGTGCCGATATCGGCACATCGTCGGCGGAGCACCGGTCAGACGTTCATCCGCCCGCCACCGGCGAGGCGCCCGCTCCCGCGCCTCCGCGGGCCCATCCGACGAGGAACCCATGACCCACCCACGCCCGCCCGCACGACTCCGGACCGTGGCCCGTGCCGCGCTGCGCGCCACCGTCCCGCTGACCGCCGCCCTCGCGCTGACGCTGGTCGGCTCCGGGGTCGCCGCCGCGCACGTCACCGCCCAGCCCGGCACCGCCACCCAGGGCGGCTACGCCAAGGTCGCCTTCCGGGTGCCGTCCGAGCAGCCGGCAGCCGGCACGGTCAAGGTGCAGGTCAGCCTGCCGGCCGAGCACCCGATCTCCTCGGTGCGGACCAGCCCGTTGCCCGGCTGGACCGCCGAGCTGGCCAAGGAGAAGCTCGCCAACCCGATCGAGTCGCACGGACGGACCATCACCGAGGCGGTCCGCACGATCACCTGGACCGCGCAGCCCGGCATCCGGATCGGCCCGACCGAGTTCGTCGAGTTCGAGGTCTTCATGGGCCGGCTGCCCGAGGACACCGACCAGCTGGTGATGCCGACGGTGCAGACCTACGAGGACGGCACCGTGGTCGCCTGGGACCAGGTCCCCGCGCCCGGCGCCGATGATCCCGAGCGGCCGGCCCCGACGTTGACCCTGGTCCCGGAGGCCGACTCGGCAGCCGCGGCGACCGGCGGGCAGGGTGGCCACGGGGGTCACAGCCAAGGCGGCGGCGCGGTCGCGGCCGGGCCGGCGGCCGCCGGGTCGGCCGGGACCGACCAGACCGCCCGCCGGCTCGGTGGCGCGGGCCTGCTGGTCGGCGCGCTCGGCCTCGGGCTCGGCGTGGGCGCCGTGCTGCGGTCGCGGCGGGCCGGCTCGTGAGCCGCGCCGGCGGTGCCCGGCCGGTGCGCGGGGTCCGGCTCGTGAGCCGCGCCGGCGGTGCCCGGCCGGTGCGCGCGGCCCTGGCCGGGCCCGCCGTGCTGGCGACGCTGACCGTGCTCGGGCTGCTGCTGGGCGGCATCGCGCTGCCCGGTGCGGCGTTCGCGCACAACGTGCTGAGCGGCAGCGACCCGGCCGACGGGGCCAACCTGGACGACCCGCCGGCCCGGATCAGCCTGACGTTCAACCAGCCGGTGCAGCCCTCGTTCAACACTGTGACCGTGGTCGGCCCGGACGGCGCGCAGTTCGGCGACGGCGCGGCCCGGGTGAAGGGCGACACCGTCGAGTTGTCGGTGCGCCCGCTCGGACCGGCCGGCCGGTACACGATCGGCTACCGGGTCATCTCCGACGACGGGCACCCGGTGACCGGCTCGATCGGATTCAGCCTGACCAGGCCCGGCCCGGGTCAGGGGACCCCACCCGCGGCCGCCACACCGGGTGCGCCGGCGGCCGCCCCGGGCACCGGCCCGTCGACTGCGGCCGGCCCGTCGGCGGTGGCCGCCCCGGCGACGGCCGGTGCCGAGCCGCCGGCTCCGGACGGCGGCATGCCGGCCTGGCCGTGGATCGCCGGCGCGGTGGTGCTGGCCGGGGCCGGGGCGGCACTGGCCCTGCGCGCCGGCCGGGGCTGACTTCGACGACCGACCTGCCGCTCGTCATCCACATGCACATATGGCAATATGTCGGGGGCAGCCGCGACGGGGGGTGAGAAGGTTGGGTCACGGTCACTCCCACGGTCACGCACAGGGTGCCACCAGCGCATCCGGCCGCTACACCGGCGCGCTCGCGCTGTCGTTCGTGGTGCTGGCCGCGTTCGCCGCGCTCGAGGTCACCGTCGGGCTGATGACCGGGTCGCTGGCCCTGCTCTCCGACGCCGGCCACATGGTCACCGACGTGCTCGGCGTCGGAATGGCGTTGGCCACCGTGCTGCTGGTGCACCGCCGCACGCCCAGCCGCCGGCACACCTTCGGGCTCTACCGGGCCGAGGTGCTGGCCGCGCTGGCCAACGCGGTGCTGCTGCTCGGGGTGTCCGGGTTCGTCATCGTCGAGGCGGTCAGCCGGCTGTCCGACCCGCCGGCGGTGGCCGGGCTGCCGGTGCTGCTCACCGCGACCGCCGGGCTGGCCGCGAACGTGGTGGCCTTCCTGGCGCTGCGCGACGGCGCCCGGGAGAGCCTCAACGTGCGCGGCGCCTACCTCGAGGTGCTCTCCGACACCGTCGGCTCGATCGGCGTGCTGATCGGCGGGGCGCTGATGCTGGCCTTCGGCTGGTTCTGGGTCGACCCGGTGGTGGCAATCGGCGTCGGGCTGTTCATCCTGCCCCGCACGGTCAAACTCGGCCTGCAGGCGCTGCGCATCCTGGTGCAGTCCACCCCCGGCCACCTCGACCCGGACGAGGTCACCGCCGCGCTGACCGCGCTGGACGGCGTGAGCGAGGCGCACGACGTGCACCTGTGGACCTTGACCTCGGGGATGGAGGTCGCCTCCGCGCACCTCACCACCGAACCCGGCGCCGACCCGGTGACCGTGCTGGCCCAGGCCCAGGAACTGCTCGACGAGCGGTTCGGTCTGGCGCACGCCACGGTGCAGGTCGAGTCGGCCGACGCCGGCACCCGCTGCCGCACCCCTCGCTGGTAGCGCCGCGTCTCAAATCTGGACACCCGTCCGACCGGAGATCGGTTGTGATCGACGCAGGTACGCGCGATCCCACCACCGAGCCGACCGGAGGCGCCGCACATACGACGCGGTGGCGGGAGCGTGCCCGGGGTGGCGCACACCCGGATCGTGCTGGACGATCACTTCGCCTCGGACACCATCAACGAGGGGGTGGCCGCCCGGGCCGGGTTCGTCGAGTCGTTCGGGGATCAGGCGCAGAACGAGCTCGAGGAGCTGCGGGCGCTGTTCCTGCGCAAGGCGGTGCTGGCCGGGCAGGACCTGGTGGCCCGGCCGTTGCGCTCGGTCGGGCACACCCTGGAGCAACTGGCCGGGATGACCCTGGGCGACACCCCGCCCGCCCCCGAGCTGGACCGGCTGCGCGACCGGCGCGGCCGCCCCCTGACCGCGCCATGTCCGACCCCGGGCGGGCGCCGGCCCGGGCGAGCCCGTTGCCCGGGCGGCGTGGCCGCGGTGGCGGCAGGATGTTCGCTATGGACTTCGGCGTGGTGACCTTCGTGACCGACTACGGCATCGACCCGGTGACGCTCGGACGGCTGGTCGAGGAGCGAGGGTTCGACTCGCTGTTCGTCACCGAGCACACCCACATCCCGGCCAGCCGGGACAGCGCCTGGCCCGGTGGCCCGGGCGGAAGCGAGCTGCCGGTGAAGTACAGCCACACCTACGACCCGTTCGTGGCGCTGTCGGCGGTCGCGGCCACCACCACGACGCTGCGGGTGGGCACCGCGATCTGCCTGGTGGTGGAGCGTGATCCGATCACCCTGGCCAAGGAGGTGGCCAGCCTCGACCGGCTCTCCCAAGGCCGGTTCGTGTTCGGCGTGGGCGCGGGCTGGAACCGCGAGGAGATGACCAACCACGGCACCGACCCGGCCACCCGGATGGCGCTGCTGGCCGAGCGGATGGCCGCCATGCAGCAGATCTGGACCAGCGAGGAGGCCAGCTTCCGCGGGAAGTTCGTCGAGTTCGACCGGATCTGGTCCTGGCCCAAACCGGTGCAGCTGCCCCGCCCACCGGTGCTGGTCGGCGGCCTGGGCCCTACCGTGCTCGACCGGGTGCTGGACTTCGCCGACGGCTGGATGCCGCTGCGGGTCCCGGTGAACCAGCTGGACGCCCTGGGCGAGCGGATCACCGAACTGCGCACCCGCGCCGCCGACGCCGGCCGGCCCCGCCCCACGGTGACCCTGTACGGCGGCGCGCCGCGCCCGGACGCGGTGGCCCGGTACGCCGAACTGGGCATCGACACCGTGCTGCTGGAGCTGCCCGACGCCGACCCGGCCGAGGTCCCCGCCCTGCTCGACTCCCTCGCCGAGGTCACGACCGCGACGTAGCGTGGGCAACACGCACCTGATCAACACCGGCACCCATCAACACCGAGCGCCCCGACGACGAGGAGGATCCACGACATGGCCGAGCTGGAACGGTTCCGGATGGTGATCGGCGGCAAGCCGGTCGACGCCATCTCCGGCCGCACCTTCGAGTCGCAGAACCCCTACACCGGCCAGCCGTGGGCGGTGGTCCCGGACGGCGGCCCCGAGGACGTCGATGCGGCGGTGGCGGCGGCCCGGTCGGCGTTGGACGGCGAGTGGGGCGCGCTCACCGGGTTCGCCCGGGCCGCGCTGATGCGCCGACTCGGTGATCTGATCGGCGCCAACGCCGAGCGGCTGGCCCGGCTGGAGGTCAACGACTCGGGCAAGCTGTACCGGGAGATGATCGGCCAGCTCAACGGCCTCGGCGGCTGGTACCACTACTACGCCGGGCTGGCCGCCACCATCGAGGGCAAGCAGATTCCCACGCCGAACCCCAACTATCTGGTCTACACCCGCCGCGAGCCGGTCGGCGTGGTCGGCGCGATCACCCCGTGGAACTCCCCGCTGCTGCTGCTTACCTGGAAGCTGGCGCCCGCGCTGGCCGCCGGCTGCACGTTCGTGATCAAACCCTCGGAGCACGCCCCGGCGTCCACGTGTGCGTTCGCCGAGCTGATCGAGCTGGCCGGTTTCCCGCCCGGGGTGTTCAACGTGGTCACCGGCCTGTCCCGGGAGACCGGCGCCGCGCTGGCCGCGCACCCCGGGGTGGACAAGGTGGCGTTCACCGGGTCCACCGCGACCGGGCGCGCGGTGGCACGCGCGGCGGCAGAGAACCTGAACAAGGTCACCCTGGAGCTGGGCGGCAAGTCGCCGCAGCTCGTGTTCCCGGACGCCGACCTGGAGGCCGCGTCGAACGGCCTGGTCGCCGGGGTGTTCGCGGCCACCGGGCAGACCTGCATGGCGGGTTCGCGGCTGATCGTGCACGAGTCGGTGCACGACGAGCTGATCGAGTTGGTGGCGCGGCGGGCGGGGCGGATCAAGCTCGGCGACCCGAACGACCCGGACACCGAGATGGGTCCGGTGGCCAACCGGCCGCAGTACGAGAAGGTGCTCGGCTACCTGGACGGCGCCCGCGCGGAGGGCGCGACCGTGGCCTACGGCGGCGCCGCGGATCCCGGTCTCGGTGGGCTGTTCGTACAGCCCACACTGCTCACCGGGGTGACGGCCGAGTCGACGGTGGTGCGCGAGGAGGTGTTCGGCCCGGTGCTGTCCGCGTACACCTTCCGCGACGAGGACGAGGCGCTGAAGCTGGCCAACGACACCCCGTACGGGCTGGCCGGCGCGGTGTGGACCAAGGACGTGCACCGCGCGCACCGGGTCGCGGCGAAGCTGCGCGCCGGCACCGTGTGGATCAACGCCTACCGGGTGGTGTCGCCGTCGGTGCCGTTCGGCGGCTACGGCGACTCCGGGCTGGGCCGGGAGAACGGCGCGGACGCGGTCAACGAGTACCTGGAGACCAAGTCGGTGTGGGTCGAGCTCACCGGTGGCACCCGCGACCCCTTCACCCTGGGCTGAGCGCTGCCGGCAGCGCTCAGCCGGGCGACAGGGCCCGCCGCCGCTCGGGTGACCTAGCGTCCGCGCCACTCCGGTGGCCGCTTCGCGGCGGCGGCGGCGCGGCCCTCGGCGGCGTCCTCGGTGGCCACCGCGACCCGGCGCATGGTCTCGCCGAACCGGATCGCCTCGGTCATGCCCATGTCGGCGCTGCGCACCGCGACCTCCTTGATCGCCCGCTGGGCCAGCGGAGCGGCGGCCACCAGTCGATCGGCGAGCCCGCGCGCCGAGGCCATCAAGGAGTCGTGCGGCACCACCCAACCGGCCAGCCCGATCTCGTGCGCCCGGGCGGCGTCGATCCGGTCGCCGGTGAGCAGCAGCTCCATCGCGTACTGCCAGTTGATCTTCCGGGGAAGCCGGATCGCGCCGACGATCGTCGGCACCCCCAGCTTGACCTCCGGGAAACCGAACGACGCCCGTTCGCTGGCGATCACGAAGTCGCACCAGCTGACCAGTGTCAACCCGTAGCCCAGGCAGTAGCCGTTGACCGCCGCGATCACCGGCTTGAAGATCTCCCAGCCGCTCTCGAACGAGTTGACCGTCGGGCGTTCCCAGAAGGTGCCGGCGAACTCGCCGGTCGGGTCGCCGTCACCGCGCAGGTCCGCGCCGGCGCAGAACGCCCGCCCGGCGCCGGTCACGATGGCCACCCACGCCTCGTGGTCGTCGCGGAACTGGGCGAACGCCGCGTTCAGCGCCTCGCGCATCGCGCCGTTGATCGCGTTCAGCCGTTCCGGGCGGTGGTAGGTGATCGTCGCGACGTGGCCGTCGAGCTGGTAGGTGACGGTGTCGTTCGGCAGGACCTGGTCCTGGGGGTCGCTCATGGCGGCGACGGTACGACCCGTCCGGGCCAGCCGCCGACCCGGTCAGCCCGGGTGACCGTTCGCCCCTCACACCGCATCGGCCCGGGCGGCGAGTACGGCGGCCACCCGCGCGGCGCCGTCGCGCACCGCCCGTTCCAGCTCCGCGCGCCCGGTCAGGACGGTCGCACGGTCCACCGACACCCCGAACGCGCCGACCACCCGCCCACCGATGTCGCGGACCGGAGCCGCCACCCCGGACCGTCGTGGCTGGGACTCCTCCACCTCGACGGCCACCCCGAACTCACGCACCTGGGTCAGCTCGCGGTAGAGCCGGTCGCGGTCGACCGCGGTGTGGGAGGTGAGCGCCGCCATCGGGCGGGCCAGCGCGACGGCCAGCCGCCGCTGGTCCAGGCCGGCCAGCAGCACCTTGCCGATGGCGGTGGTGTGCGCGGCAGCGGGTTCGCCGACCCACAGCCTGCTGGCGGCGGGATGATCCGGGCACTCGTCGAGCAGCACCGGCACCACCTCGGAGTCCCGGCGCACCGCGTAGCAGGTGGCGCCGCCGACCAGCCGGTGCACGTCGTGCAGCACCTCGCGCACCGGCCACGGCACGGCGATCTGCTCGACGAGTCGGCGGTGCAGCGCACTGATCCGGTAGCCCAGCCCGTAGCCGCGCGGCTCCTGCAGCCGCAGCAGGTAGCCCTGCTCGACCAGGATGGCCAGCTGCCGGTACGTGGTCGGCAGGCTCAGCCCCAGCCGGCGGGCGATCGTCTTCGCGGCCACCCCGTCGCCGGTCTCCGCCACCACGTCGAGCACCTGCAACGCGCGGCCGACGGACGTGGGCCCCGGGTCCCCGGCAGCCGCACCCGGCTCGCCCGTCGAGATCCGTCGTGACATGTGACCAGTGTCACTCGTTCGTGATGGATTCGCACCCGTCCGTATGAACGGGATCGCGTCGACCCGGACACGATTCGATCTCGACCGCGGCGGTTCGGCTGTCGGTGGTCGAAGGCCGTCGCCGGCCTCAGCCACAGGGGGCGTCGAGCTCGGTACCGGGGCAAGGGGCGAAGCCCCAGACAACGAAACCCGACCACCGGGGGCAAGGGGCGAAGCCCCAGAGCGGGTCCGGGGGGCGGAGCCCCGCCGGGCGGGGTCTGGGGGTTGCACCCCCAGAGCGTTGACGAAGATTCCCCGGTTCGCGCTCTCCGCGAACACGGAGAGCCCAGAATCGAGTGGGCGAGGAGGGAGTTGAACCCTCACGTCCTTACGGACACACGGACCTGAACCGTGCGCGTCTGCCATTCCGCCACTCGCCCTGGCGCGTCGGGAACGTTAGCACGCACCCCGGTGGGCGCCCCCGGGGACCCACGTTCAGAATCAGTGAGGGGCGACCCGCGTCCCTATCACAGATACGATCGTTGAGGTAGGTAACACGCCGAGAGGTGAAGGGGTGTCGGGTGGGCCGCGCTGACCGCTTCGAGCGCCGGTTGGAGGGATTCGTGGGCGATGCCGTCGCTCGGGTCTTCGGGGGGAACGTCGTGACCGAGGAGGTGTCGCAGGCGCTCGTCCGCGAGGCCGAGGTCTCCGTCCGCCCGCTGGCCGGTGGGCGGCGGCTCGCCGCGAACCGTTACGCGGTACTGCTGAGTCCCACCGACCATGAGCGCATGGAACAGGACGCTCAGCGCGTCACAGAGTCATTGACCGCACGTGTGTTGCGGCTGGTCACCGACCAGGGATGGGATACCTACGGCGACGTCGTAGTCTCTCTGGAGCGCTCCGAGGCGCTGCACACGGGTCAGTTCCGCACAAGCTCGGCCGTGGACCCCGACGCATCTCGGGCCACGCCGAGCCCTCGCAACGCAAAGGAACCGCCGATGAGCCAGCCACCCGGCCACCCCGAGGACAATGGTCAGTACGGGTACGACCGCGCTCCCCGCGGCTATGGCCAACAGCAGACCTACGCCGACCCGGCGGGCGCCGAGCAGGGCGCCGAGCAGGGTTACGAGCAGGGTTATCCCCAGCAGGGCTACCCGCAGCAGGGCGGCTACCCCCAGGACCAGGGCTACCCGCAGGACCAGGCCGGGTACCCCCAACAGGGCGGCTACCCCCAGGACCAGGGCTACCCGCAGGACCAGGCCGGGTACCCCCAGCAGGGTGGCTACCTGCAGGACCAGGGCCAACCGGCCTACTACGACCAGGGCTACCCGCAGCAGGGCGGGTACGACCAGCAGCCCGGCTACGACCAGCAGGGTTACGGCCAGCCCCAGGGGTACGACCAGGGCTACCCCCAGCAGGGCGGATACCCGCAGGACCAGGGCGGGTACCCGCAGCCGGGCTACCCGGACCAGGGTTACGCCCAGCCCCAGGGGTACGACCAGGGCTACCCCCAGCAGGGCGGATACCCGCAGGACCAGGGTCAGCAGGCGTATTACGACCAGGGCTACGAGCAGCAGGGCCAGCAGCCGTATTACGACCAGGCCTACGAGCAGCAGGGCCAGGGTTACGCCCAGCAGGGCTACCAACAGGCCACCGGCGCCACGCTGACCATCGACGACGGCTCCAACCGCAGCTTCGAACTGCACAGCGGGACCACCGTGGTCGGCCGCGGTCAGGAGTCGGACTTCCGGCTGCCCGACACCGGAGTGTCCCGGCGGCACCTGGAGATCAGCTGGAACGGTCACCAGGCCACGCTCTCCGACCTGGGCTCCACCAACGGCACCACGGTGAACGGCAACCCGGTGCAGACCTGGCAGCTCACCGACGGCGACGTGATCCGGATCGGGCACTCGACGTTGGTCTTCCGGGACGCCGGTTAACCTGTCGTCCGACCCGATCCCCGGGTCAGGAGGTAAGTGCGGAACGGAGTACCCCGGGAGTGCCGGAGCTGGTGCTGCAGCTGACCAGGGCGGGTTTCCTCGCCCTGCTGTGGCTGTTCGTGTTGGTGGCGCTGCGGGTGGTCCGTTCCGACCTGTACGCGGCCTCCGGACTGCGCGCGCTGGTGCCGGGGCGACGCTCCCGGACGAGCACCGGGCGATCGCGCACGGCCCGGCAGTTGATCGTCACCCAGGGCGCGCTGGCCGGCACCCGGGTGTCGCTGGACGCCAAGCCGATCATGTTGGGCCGGGCCGACGACTCGACGCTGGTACTGGACGACGACTACGCCTCCACCCGGCACGCGCGGTTGTCGCTGCAGGGCGAGGAGTGGTACGTGGAAGACCTCGGGTCGACCAACGGAACCTATCTGGACAGAGCTAAGGTCGGCGGACCAACTCGGGTGCCGCTCGGCGTCCCGATCCGCATCGGCAAGACCGTGATCGAGCTGCGTTCATGACCCTCGTGCTGCGATACTCCGCCCGGAGCGACCGGGGCCTGGTTCGGCAGAACAACCAGGACTCCGTGTACGCGGGCCCGCGCCTGCTCGCGCTGGCCGACGGGATGGGCGGGCACGCTGCGGGCGAGGTCGCCTCGAAGCTGGTCATCTCGGCGCTGGTGCCGCTGGACGACGACGAGCCGGGCGACGACCTGCTCGCCGAGCTGTCCGCCGCCGCCACCGAGGGCAACGCCGCGATCACCGACCTGGTCAACGAGCAGCCCGACCTGGAAGGCATGGGCACCACGCTGACCGCCATCCTGTTCGCCGGCAGCCGGCTGGGCATGGTGCACGTCGGCGACTCGCGGGCCTACCTGTTCCGCGACGGCCTGCTCAGCCAGATCACCAAGGACGACACGTTCGTCCAGTCGCTGATCGACGAGGGCCGGATCACCGAGGAGGAGGCGGCCACCCACCCGCAGCGGTCGCTGCTGCTGCGCGCGATGACCGGGCACGACCTGGAGCCGTCGCTGACCGTGCGGGAGTCGCGCGCCGGCGACCGGTACCTGCTCTGCTCGGACGGGTTGTCCGGGGTGGTCAGCGACGAGACGCTGGCCGAGACGCTGCGTATCCCCGACCCGCAGCAGTGCGCGAACCGGATGATCGACCTGGCGCTGCGCGGCGGCGGCCCGGACAACATCACCTGCATCGTGGCCGACGTGGTCGACGTCGACTTCGGCGAGGACGCCCCGATCGTCGGGGGCGCCGCCGGGGACGGCTCCGACGCCGACACCGCGCCACCGGATTCGGCCGCCGCCCGGGCGTCGGTCACCACGCTGCCCCGGGTGGCCCCTCAGCGGATCGAGCCCACGGTCGACGGGACCGCACCGTCGCGCGGCCGGGTCCGCATCGTGCTCGCGGTGCTGGCGGTGGTCGCGGTGCTGGTCGGGGCGGCCGGGCTGGTCCGGATGTGGGTGATGCAGCAGTACTACGTGGGCGCCCAGGACGACCAGGTGGTGATCTTCCAGGGGGTGGGCGGCAGCGTGCTGGGCGTGCCGCTGCACAGCCGGTTCGAGGGTTCGTGCCGGCCCGCCGCAGTCGGTTGCACCGAGATCGCGGTGACCGACCTGCAGGAGACGGCCCGCAGCGCGGTCCGCGACGGCATACCGGCCAACGAGGGGCTGACGGAGGCCCGGGCCACGGTGCAGCGGCTGCGCACCGAGGAGATGCTGCCGGAGTGCCCGGCCCCGTCGGCCCCGGTCCCGCCCACGCCGGTGGTCCCGCCGGCACCGGGCGCTGTCCCGGTCGACCCGAACGCCGGTCCCCCCGCCGCGGACCAGACGCCGGAGACCCCGATTCCCTCGGCGCAACCGGAGCCTGGCAAGACCTGTCGTACGGTGGGTTAGGTGCAGAGCGGGCGCGCCATCGAGCTGGTCCTGCTGGCCTTCGCCTCCGTGCTCACCACCGGGGCATTGGTGCTGGTCGAGGCCAACCAGGAGCAGGAACTGACCCGGATGCTGCTGTATCTGGGCGCGGCATACCTGGGGCTGCTCACGGTGGCGCACCTGGCGGTGCGCAAGCTCGCACCCTACGCCGATCCGCTGATCCTGCCGTGTGCGGCGCTGCTCAACGGCCTCGGCCTGGTGATGATCCACCGGATCGACCTGGCCCGGGCGGATCGCGCGGCGCAGCTGGGCAACCCGGAACCGCTGCTGTTCGCCGGCCGCCAGGTGGCCTGGACGGCGATCGCGCTGGTGCTGTTCATCGGCGTGCTGTACTTCGTGCGCGACCACCGGGTGCTGGCCCGCTACGGCTACACCTGCGGCTTCGTCGGACTGGTGCTACTGGCCCTGCCCGGCCTGCTGCCGGCGAGCATCTCCGAGGTCAACGGCGCGAAGATCTGGCTGCGGCTGAGCGTCTTCTCCATCCAGCCCGGCGAGTTCGCCAAGGTGCTGCTGATGGTGTTCTTCTCCGCCCTGCTCGTGGCCAAGCGGGAGCTGTTCCAGACCGCCGGGCGCACGGTGCTGGGCATCGAGCTGCCCCGCCCGCGTGACCTGGCGCCGTTGCTGGTGATCTGGGGGCTGTCGGTCGGCGTGCTGGTGCTGGAGAAGGATCTGGGCTCCTCCCTGCTGTACTTCGGCATCGTGCTGGTGATGCTGTACGCGGCCACCGAACGGGTGTCCTGGCTGCTGATCGGGCTGGCCTTCTTCCTGGGCGGGGCAGCGGTGGCCTACCAGCTGTTCGGGCACGTGCGGGCCCGGATCGAGGTGTGGCTGGACCCGCTGGGCAACTTCGACGGCGCCGGCTACCAGATCGGGCAGGCGCTGTTCGGGCTGGGCACCGGCGGGGTCGGTGGCACCGGGCTGGGCGCCGGCCGCCCGGAGCTGGTGCCGTTCGCCTGGAGCGACTTCATGGTCTCCTCGCTCGGTGAGGAGCTCGGGCTGATCGGGCTGGCCGCGGTGCTGGTGATCTACCTGGTGCTGGTCACCCGCGGGTTGCGCAGCGCGCTGGCGGTGCGCGACAGCTTCGGCAAGCTGCTGGCCACCGGGCTGTCGTTCTCCCTGGCGCTGCAGGTGTTCGTGGTAATCGGCGGGGTGACCCGGCTGATCCCGCTGACCGGGCTGACCATCCCGTTCCTGTCCGCCGGCGGGTCGTCGTTGGTGGCCAACTACGTGATCGTGGCGCTGCTGCTGCGGATCTCCAACGCCGCGCGCTCACCGGTGACCGGCCGGCCGGCGGCCCCGGCGACGCCGCTGGCCGAGGCCCGGACCGAGCTGGTGGAGCGGGGCGGTACGCCGTGAACACTCCCGTGCGGCGGATCGCGGTCGCGGTGATGGCGATGATCCTGGTGCTGCTGGCGAACCTGACCTACGTGCAGGTGGTCAAGGCCTCGGACTACCGCAACGACCCGCGCAACCAGCGGGTGCTGCTGGCCGAGTACGCCCGCAAGCGCGGCCAGATCAGCGCTGGCGGGCAGGTGCTGGCCAACAGCGTGGACACCGGCGGCCGGCTGCAGTACCAACGCCGCTACGCCAACGGGCCGCTCTACGGGCCGGTCACCGGCTACTACTCGATCATCTACAGCTCCAGCGGTATCGAGCGCGCCCAGGACGAGGTGCTCAACGGCTCGGACGACCGGCTGTTCGTCCGCCGGCTGTCCGACCTGATCACCGGCCGCGACCCCAGTGGCGGCAACGTGGTGCTGACCCTCGACCCGCAGGTCCAGCGCACCGCCTACGAGGCGATGCGCCAGCGCGACTACGTCGGGTCGGTGGTGGCGCTGCGCCCGGACACCGGCGAGGTGCTGGCCATGGTGTCCACCCCGTCCTACGACCCGGGCCCGTTGGCCGACCCGTCCGCCGAGGTGCAGAAGCGGGCGTGGAACCAGCTCACCGGTGACCCCGATCAGCCGCTGCTCAACCGGGCGATCTCGGAGACCTACCCGCCCGGTTCGACGTTCAAGCTGGTCGACGTGGCGGCCGCGCTGCAGACCGGGTACACCCCGGACAGCCCGGTCACCGCCGCCTCGGAGATGACGTTGGCGAACACCCGGACCACGCTGGAGAACTTCGCCGGCACCCCGTGCGGCGCCGGCGCCACCGCGACCCTGCGCGACGCGCTGGCCCGCTCGTGCAACACCGCGTTCGCCGAGCTGGCCGCCGCCCTGGGCGAGGAGCGGCTGCGCGACCAGGCGGCGGCCTTCGGCATCGGCGAGGCCGACCTGGCGGTGCCGATGGTCGTCGCGCCGTCCTCGATCGGCGACATCGCCGACACCGCAGCGTTGCAGCAGTCCGGGATCGGCCAGCGCGACGTACGGCTGACCCCGCTGCAGAACGCCTCCATCGCCGCCACCATCGCCAACGGCGGGGTCCGGGTGGCGCCGCACGTGGTGAAGGAGATCCAGGGTCCGGACCTGTCCACCCTGGACACCATCGACCCGGACCGGGTGGGCCGCGCCGTCCCCGGCGACGTGGCCGCCGCGATCACCGAGATGATGATCGCCGCGGAGGACCGCACCCAGGGCACCGGAAAGATCCGGGGCGTGCAGATCGCCTCCAAGACCGGCACCGCCGAGCACGGCAACGACCCGAAGAACACCCCGCCGCACGCCTGGTACGTGGCGTTCGCCCCGGCGCAGGACCCGAAGGTGGCCGTCGCGGTGCTGGTGGAGAACGGCGGCGACCGCTCGTTGGAGGCCACCGGCGGCTCGGTCGCGGCGCCGATCGGCCGCGCGGTGATCGCCGCCGCCCTGGGAAGCGCCGGATGAGCGCGGCGGTGCTGATGCTCGTTCCGCTGACGCTCCTCGCGGAGCCGCCCGTGAACGGCTCAGGGGCGAAGCGATGACCCTGCGGGCCGGGCGGCTGGTCGGCGAGCGCTACCGGCTCACCCACCGGATCGCGGTCGGCGGGATGGGCGAGGTGTGGGAGGCCGCCGACCTGCGGCTGGGCCGGTCGGTCGCGGTGAAGGTGCTGCGCGCGGACCTCGGCACGGACACCGAGTTCGTCGAGCGGTTCCGGGTGGAGGCCCGCACCACCGCCTCGATCAACCACCGCAACATCGCCGCCGTGCACGACTACGGCGAGGACCCGGACCCGAACGGGATCTCCGCCGCGTACCTGGTGATGGAGCTGGTGCACGGCGAGCCGCTGTCCACCCGGCTGTCCACCCGCGGCCGGCTGGGCACCGTGCCGACGATGGACCTGCTGGAACAGGCCGGCCGCGCGCTGGCCGCCGCGCACTCCCGGGGCTACGTGCACCGCGACGTCAAGCCGGGCAACATCCTGCTCTCCGACGACGGCGCGGTGAAGCTGACCGACTTCGGCATCGCCAAGGCGGCCAACTCCTCGGGGGTGACGGCCACCGGCATGGTGATGGGCACCGCGCACTACATCGCCCCGGAACAGGCCCGCGGCGAGGAGGCCGGCGCGGCCACCGACGTCTACGCGCTGGGGGTGGTCGGCTACGAGTGCCTGGTTGGCCACCGCCCGTTCCGGGCCGACAGCTCGGTCGCGGTGGCGATGATGCACATCAACGACCCGTTGCCGCCGCTGCCCGGCGACATTCCGCTGAACGTGCGGACGCTGATCGAGTACGCACTGGTGAAGGACCCGAAGCGGCGGTACGGGGACGGGTCGGAGTTCGTCGCGGCGGTCGGCGCGGTGCGCCGGGGCCAGCCCGCGCCACCGCCGGGGACGCTGGCTCGGGCGGACTTCGGCTCCGGGCCGCTGCCGGCGCTGCCGGTGGGCGGGTACCGCCGCCACCCGTATCCGGGGGGTGACGGCCCGACCAGCGACGGCCTGGCAGTCGCGGGGCTGGCCGCGCCGGGGCTGCCTCCGCTGCCGGGGATGAACACCGGTCCGCACGCCCGGCCGGTCGGCGCCGGCACCCGGCGCGGGCCGTCGCTGCTGACCATGGCGTTCGTGCTGCTCACGGTGGCCGCGGTGGCGATCGGTGTGCTGGTGGTGCGCAACGCGATGCAGGGCAACCCGCCGGCCGCCCCGGCCCCGGCCCCGGCCAGCGCGCCGGCCGCGCCCCCGACGTCCGAGCCGGCGCCGCCGGGCACCACGCCGGTGTCGATGGTCGAGCTGGGCGGGCGGTCGGCGGCCGCGGTGCTCTACTCGCTGGAGAGCTCCGGGTTGCGGGTGCGGGTGCGCGACGCCGACGGCGAGCCGCCCGAGTCGCCGTCCACCTGCCAGGTGACCGATCTCACCCCCACCGGCAACCTGCCCACCGGGTCGGAGGTGAGCGTGACGTGCGAGCAGCGTTGATCCGCAGACCGGACGCCGACCGGCCCACCGCTGCGCCGACCGGCGACGAACGGCCGTTCGGGCGCGCCCACCTGGCAGATGGGCGCGGTGAGCCGGCCGGCCG
Source organism: Pseudonocardia sp. (assembly GCA_029263115.1). Classification (GTDB taxonomy): domain Bacteria; phylum Actinomycetota; class Actinomycetes; order Mycobacteriales; family Pseudonocardiaceae; genus Pseudonocardia. The sequence continues at coordinate 15,552 of JAJCYC010000150.1, forward strand.
GCTTGCCAGTATCGTCGCGTGGTTGGCGGCCAGGCATGATGAAGGCGGCCCAGGGACCTGCACCCCAACCACCGGGAACCACTACCGATGACCACCCCGCGTCTGCTCTCCGAACGCTACGAGCTGGGCGACACGCTCGGCTACGGCGGCATGTCCGAGGTGCATCGCGGCCGGGACACGCGACTGACCCGGGACGTAGCGGTGAAGGTGCTGCGTGCCGACCTGGCCCGCGACCCCCAGTTCCAGCTGCGCTTCCGCCGTGAGGCCCAGAACGCGGCGGCGCTGAACCATCCGGCGATCGTCGCGGTGTACGACACCGGCGAGGTGGAGAGCGAGTTCGGCCCGCTGCCCTACATCGTGATGGAGTTCGTCGACGGGCACACGCTGCGCGAGATCGTCAAGTCCGAGGGGCCGCTGTCCCAGCAGCGGGTCATGGAGGTCATGGCCGACGTCTGCGCCGCGCTGGACTTCAGCCACCGGCACGGCATCATCCACCGCGACGTGAAACCGGCCAACGTGATGATCACGCTCGGCGGCGCGGTCAAGGTGATGGACTTCGGCATCGCCCGGGCGCTGGCCGACAACCAGAACATGACCCAGACGGCGGCGGTCATCGGCACCGCCCAGTACCTGTCCCCGGAGCAGGCCCGCGGCGAGGCGGTGGACGCCCGCAGCGACGTGTACGCCGCCGGTTGCGTGCTGTTCGAACTGCTCACCGGCGAGCCGCCGTTCTCCGGTGACTCCCCGGTGGCGGTGGCCTACCAGCATGTCCGGGAGGACGTCCGGCGTCCGTCGCAGGTCAATACCGACGTCGGCGCCGAGCTCGACTCGGTGGTGCTCAAGGCGATGAGCAAGAACCCGGCCAACCGCTACCAGTCAGCGGCCGAGATGCGCTCGGACCTGGTGCGGGTGCTGCGCGGGCAGCGGCCGCTGGCCCCCCAGGTGATGACCGAGGACGAGCGCACCGTGATGCTGGCCGGTGGCGGACTCGCGGCGACCGGCCGCACCGGCGCCACCCGTCGGATGGCCGCGGCGGGCACCAACCGGCACGCCGCCGACGACGGGCGGGACGGCGTGGCCGGGCCGCCAGCGCAGCGGGGCACCGGCAAGGCGATCGGGATCGGGCTGGGGGTGGCCGCCCTGCTGGCCCTGGTGGTGTTCGTGGCCACCCGGCTGTTCGGCGGCCCGGCGGCCCCGGAGCAGATCACCGTGCAGAACGTGGCCGGCCAGGTGCAGGAGGCGGCCCGCGAGCAGCTGATCAACCAGGGTTTCAAGCCGAACATCAAGAGCGTGCCGTCGCCGGACACCCCGCAGGTCCCGGCGGGTCAGGCGATCCGTACCGAGCCACCGTTCGGCACCCAGCTGGCCCAGGGCAGCCCGATCGACCTGTTCATCAGCCGCGGCCCGGCCCAGGTGCCGGTGCCCGACCTGACCGGGATGAGCCAGTCGGAGGCCCAGCAGGCTCTGCTGAACGCCAACCTGACGCTCGGCGGCGCACCGACCTTCGCGCCCACGCAGGATCCGAACCTGGTGGACAAGGTGATCGAGCAGTCGCCGAAGGCCCGCCAGCAGGTCGCCGGGCAGTCGTCGGTGACCATCACCATCGGGCAGAAGGCGCAGACCGTCAAGATCCCGGCCGACATCGTGGGCACCCGCGCGGACGACGCCCAGGGCCGGCTGGAGAAGCTCGGGCTGAAGGTGGAGACCGACGAGGTCGACGGGCCGGGCGAGCGGGACAGCGTCCTGCAGTCCAGCCCGGCCGCCGGGCGCGACGTGCCCCCGAACAGCACCGTGACGCTGACCGTGAGCCGGGGCAACGAGCAGACGATGCCCGATGTGGTGGGCCGGGGCGTCGACGAAGCTCGGAGTCTGTTGCGGGACGCCGGCCTGCGCAGCAGCAACATCAAGTTCGAGGGCCAGGACACGAGGGACCCCAGCCAGGCCGACCGGGTGATCGGCCAGTCGGTGTCGAAGGGCACGGCGGTCGACGAGGACACCGAGGTGGTCCTGCTGGTCGGGGAGTTCCGGAACTGACATGACCACATCTCCGCCGCCGCGGGTGCTCGTGATCGACAACTACGACAGCTTCGTCTACAACCTGGTGCAGTACCTGGCCCAGCTGGGCGCCTCCGTGGTGGTCCGCCGCAACGACGTGGTGGACCCGGCCGAGCTGGACGAATACGACGCGGTGCTGGTCAGCCCTGGTCCGGGTACCCCGGCGCGGGCCGGCCGGTCGATGGCGGTGATCTCCCGGGCCGCCGGGCGGGGGGTGCCGGTGCTCGGGGTGTGCCTGGGGCACCAGGCGATCGGCGCGGTGTGGGGCGGGGTGATCGAGCGCGCGCCGGAACTGCTGCACGGCAAGACCTCGCTGGTTCACCACGACGGGGCAGGCGTGCTGGCCGGGTTGCCCGACCCGTTCACCGCCACCCGCTACCACTCGCTGACCATCCGACCGGACTCCGTGCCCGCCGAGCTCGAGGTGACCGGCCGCACCGACACCGGCGTGATCATGGCCGTGCGGCACCGGGAGCTGCCGGTGCAGGGCGTGCAGTTCCACCCCGAGTCGGTGCTCACCGAGGGCGGTCACCGGATGCTGGCGAACTGGCTGGCCGACGCCGGGCACCCGGTGGCCGAGCCGGTGGTGGCCGCGCTGACCGCCGAGGTCGCCGCGCTGCTCACCAGCTAGCGCTGCCGACCGCCGGGGCTCGACACCCGGTGGCCCCGAGACCCCCGCCCACGCCGCCCGGGCACTGCCGCCCACCAGGTGCGGGTACCGTGGAGGGGCTGCTCCCGTGCGCTCGGCCCGGCTGTGGGCCCGCACCCCGTTCGAGGTCAGGCGAGGACGACATGCCCAAGTCGAAGGTCCGCAAGAAGACCGCGTACACCGCACCCACGCAGAAGGCGACGCCGGCCCAGGTGAAGGCCGCCGGCCCGTCGCACCCCGCCTACGTCGCGGTGATGCTCGGTCTGATGCTGCTCGGCCTGATCTGGCTGGTGGTGAACTATCTGGCCGGCGACCAGATCGGCTTCATGGTCGCCCTGAGCGGCAACGGCACCGGTTTCAACTACAACTTCGTGGTCGGCTTCGTCCTGATCATCATCGGCCTGCTGATGACCATGAGATGGCGCTGAGCGGCCGAACAACACCGGTGTAGTTCATCCCCACTGGGGACAGGTGCTGTGGACAACTCTGATCCCGTGGACGATCCGGTGGACGTCGGGGCGCGATGGGGAACCCCGCCGGGGGTGCTGCTGTGCACCGGGCTCGGCGCACTCGTGGCGGTCGCCTGGTGTCTGCTGGGGCCGAGCGATCCGGCCGGGCGGCTGCTGCTCGGCGTCACTGCGGCCGCGCTGGCCGCGGTGACGGGGAACGGCCTGCTCGCGCGGCCCCGGCTGGCCGCCGATCGGAACGGTCTGCGGATCGGCTCGGCCACCGGGCAGCGCGTCCACCCGTGGGCTGCCGTGCGACGGGTACGGGTGGTGCGCACCCGCCGGTTCGGCCGGGAGGTCCCGACCCTGGAGATCGAGACGGGGGACGACCGTCCCGAGGGCGAGCGGCTCGACGTGTTCAGCCGGTTGGAGCTGGGTGCCGACCCCCGCGACGTCGCCGACGTCCTGACCGACCTGCGTTCCCGGGCCTGACCCCCGCCATCCTCAGCCCGGCGCCGCACTCAGCTCAGCAGCGCCATCCGGGCGCCCATCACCAGCAGCACGAACGCCACCAGCGCGGCGATCCCGACGACCTGCCAACGAACCCGGTCGGCCCGGGGGGCGTACACCAGCACCGCGGTCGCCGCCGCCCCGACCACCAGCCCACCGAGGTGGCCCAGCAGGGAGATCCCCGGCAGCACGATGCTGATCGCCACGTTGACCGCGATCAGGGTCAACGCCGGTCGCGGCGGCCGGTTGAGCCGGCGTAGCACCACGGCCAGCCCGCCCATCAGCCCGAACACCGCGCCGGACGCGCCGGCCACCTGCGAGTACACCGCGCCGAACACGAACGCCGCGGCTGACCCGCCCAGCAGCGACACCACGTACACCGCCGTGAACCGGGCCCGCCCGAGCACCTGCTCGAGGTCGCGGCCGATGAACCACAGCGCCAGCATGTTGAACACCAGGTGCACCGGGCCGTAGTGCAGGAACCCGGCGGTGACCAGCCGCCACCACTCGCCGGCCACCACGGCCGGCGGGAACAGCACCCAGTCCTGGAACAGCGCGGACCGGTAGTTGTGCTGCAGGCTCAGCCCCTGCAGCACGGTGAACAGGAACAACGCCGTGTTGACCACGATCAGCGCGGGCACCACCACCGAGGAGCCCGCACCCGAGGCGCCGGCGACGGTGCTCGGGGTACGCACCGAGCGCGCCCCCTCGCGGACGCAGTCCACGCACTGGAAACCGACCGACGCCTCGCGCAGGCACTCCGGACAGCTCGGCCGGTCACAACGCACGCACAGCAGCCCGGTCGGCCGATCCGGGTGGCGCACGCAACCCGGTTGCGCGACCGGTTGCTGGCCACCCGGGTACGGCGGGTACCCGGGCGGCCCTCCGGGTCCGCTCATGTCGTCAGTCAATCACGATCTTCTGGATGACCATGTCGGTCAGCGGGCGGTCGCCCGGGCCAGTGGACGTGGTGGCGATCGCGTCGACCACGGCGCGCGACTCGGCGTCCGCGACCTCACCGAAGATGGTGTGCTTGCGGTTGAGGTGCGGGGTGGGACCGACGGTGATGAAGAACTGCGAGCCGTTGGTGCCGGGACCGGCGTTGGCCATCGCCAGCAGGTAGGGGCGGTCGAACTTCAGCTCGGGGTGGAACTCGTCCTCGAACTGGTAGCCCGGGCCGCCGCGGCCGGTGCCGGTCGGGTCGCCGCCCTGCAACATGAAGCCCGCGATCACCCGGTGGAAGACCGAGTTGTCGTAGAACGGGCCGGAGTCACCGCCGCTGGCGTTGGGCTTGGAGTAGTCCCGGGTGCCGGCCGCGAGCTGGGCGAAGTTGGCGACCGTCTTCGGCGCGTGGTTGCCGAAGAGGTTGATCCGGATGTCGCCCTCCGAGGTGTGCAGCGTCGCGGTCTTGGAGTCCTTGCCTGGTTCAGTCACGGCGTCCATCGTGCCACTGCGCGACACCGCCCGCGGCCGCAGTGCCCAGGTCGAACCCGGCGTGTCCGCCCGCCGACCCGGTGTGTTCGCCGAGGAACCGGACCAGTTCGTCCTCGTAGCCGGCCGGGTCGACGTTCCAGGCGGCGGTGTGCTCGGCCCCGGGCACCTCGACGTAGCGCAGCGGCCAGCCCGTGATGCTGTCCCGAACTGCCGTGCTGTCGTGAACTGCCGAAGCCAGCGTGCGGGCCGGCCCGATCGGCACGGCGGTGTCCTCGGTGCCGTGGAACAGCAGCGTCGGCGGGCGCGTGGCGGGAGGGCGGCGGACCAGGTCGAACCGGGCGAAGTCGATGCCGATGCGCAGCCGGGTGGCCGCGACCGCCAGCCTGGTCAGCCACGGCGGCAGCCCGCGCAGCGCGGCCTGCTGGCGCAGGGTGGCCGCCCAGTCCAGCAGCGGGGCGTCCCACACCACGGCGGCCACCCGGTCGGCCAGCGGCGAGCGGTCCAGGAATGCCCCGGTGATCGCCGCGCCCATCGACCAGCCGTAGAGCACCACCCGGCGGGCCCCGGCGGCGACGGCGTACCCGACCGCGGCCTCCAGGTCGGTCCACTCGGTGTCGCCGAGGTGGTAGTGGCCGTCCGGGCTGGGCGGCGCGCCGACGTCGTTGCGGTAGCTGACGGCCAGTACCGACAGGCCCAGCCGGTGCAGCGTGGGCAGCACCCGCAGGCATTCGCGGCGGTCGGCGCCCCGGCCGTGCACAGCCACCACCCAGGTCGGGCCGGCTCCGTCCACCGCACCGGACCCGTCCACCACACCGGGCACCAGCCAGGCCGGGCAGTCCCCGACCGGGGTGCGCACCGCGACGGTGTCGAAACCCAGCCCGAGCGCGACGGGATCGTCGTACAGGCCGGCGTCGAAGGCCACCGGGGTCCCGGCCGGCGGCACCGCTCCGGCCAGCACGGGACGGCACACCGGCGGGCCCGCCCCCGGACCCGCCGGCCCGGCGCCCGGCCCGGCCGACCCCCCACCAGGCCCGGCACCCGGCTCGGCCAGCCCCGCACCCGGCGCCGGGCCTGCTCCGGACGGGTGAGGCGGGCCCACGATCACCATCCGGTCGGACCTGCCGCCGGGCCCGTCCTCGAACCAGCGCAGGCCCCAGACCCCGGGCAGCTCCGCCCACCGGCTGGGCGCCAGGCAGAGCTGACCGTCGTGCGCGTGCAGCACTCGCTCCGGGTACTGCACGACGCGGACCGGGCGCAACAGCATCGACGACAGTCGCCAACCCAGGCCGCCGGCCGCCGCCCCGACCAGCGGAAGAGAGGCCAGCAACGAGGTCAGCGCCAGTGTCAAGAGCGGCGCGCTCCGCCCAATGGATGAGTCGACAGGCTCGGGTAGCACGCGTTCAGGATCTCAGAGTCGCGACCGGACCGTTATGCCACCGAGACGAGTGAACTCGCAACCCTCACTTCCCGGGCCGCACACCGTTAGGCCGAACGGGTCGTTGGATCGTCAAGCGGTCGCATCAGCGTCCGCAGCTGACCCAGCACGATGGGGAAGGAACCCAGCACACATGCGCAACAGCACCAGTCGAGCCTTCCGGGCCACGGCGGCAGTCGCGGGCGTGGCGGCACTCGGTGCGTCGTTCGCCGGCACTGCGGCCGCTGACGAGACCACCGACTTCGGCGACGCGTTCGGTACCTCCGACTCGGAGGGCGACTCCTCCGACTTCGGTGGGGGCCTGGACAGCGACACCCTCTCCCCGAGCTTCAACGAAGACGGCCTGCTCACCTTCGACATGCCGACCTCGGACAACCCGCTCGGCGACAGCTTCGACTCCTCCGGCTACGGGTCGTCGGACGATGACGATGACTACGACGACTCGGACGACTCGGACGACTGTGGTGACCACGGCGACGACTACGGCGACGAGAACAACGAGTTCCAGAACCCGGTCCAGTGCGAGGGCAACAACTACGGCGACGGGAAGTTCGGCTTCCTGGGCCAAGAGTTCGACGTGGAGGACTTCCACTTCGAGGAGTCGTCCAGCTACCGCACCGCGGACTCAGACACCGACGGCCCGAGCCTGTTCTCCGAGGACGAGGGCACCGACGCCGACCAGTTCGGCGACACCGAGTCCTCCTCGCTGGACGACATGATGTCCGGTGACGGCCTCAGCGGTCACGAGATGACCGTCGTTCCCCTCGGCTGAGAGCTGCCCCTCCCGCCGTACGAGCTTCGTCAGACGCTCCCCCACGACGCGCCCCGTGCACACCGGATCCCCGAGTCCGGTCGCTGCCGGGGCGCGTCGCTCTGTCGGCCCGCAGCCATTCGAGTGATCGATAACGATCGCGTGTCATTGGGGCCCGCATCGTTACGCCGAACGGGTCGTTACACCCGGTTGAGGGCGGACTCGCCTGACGCGGAGAAACGCGGGAAGGACCTACAGACATGCGCAACAGCACCAGCCGAGCCTTCCGGGCCACGGCGACCATCGCGGGCGTGGCGGCCCTCGGTGCGTCGTTCGCCGGCACCGCGACCGCCGACGAGACCATCGACTTCGGCAATGCCTTCGGCGACAGCTCCGACTCGGACTTCTCCGGCCTGGAGAACGGCTTCGAAGGCGACAGCAACTCGTCGGAGATGGTCGACAACGACCTGCTCACGTTCGACATGCCGACCTCGGACAGCCCGTTCGGCGACTTCAGCGACTTCGACTCCTCGTCGTACGAGTACGACGACGACGACGACGACGACGACGACGACGACGACGACGACGACGACGACGACGAGTTCTACCCCGAGGACGACGACACCTGCGGGGACGACGACGACAACAACGAGGACGCCGACTACGGCGGCAACGGCTTCCAGCAGCCGGTGCAGTGCAAGGGCAACGACTATGGCGAGGGCAAGGGCAGCATCGGCGGCTACGAGTTCGACTTCGAGGACTTCCAGAACGGCTTCGGCGAGCCCAAGGACTGACCTGGCCCCGAGGCCCGCGCACGCCGCACGGCCCGCCCATCGGGCGAGCTGACCAGAACTCGGCACGCGCTCCCCACGACGCGCCCCGCGCGCACCGGCACCCCGATGCCGGTGTCGCCCGGGGCGCGTCGCATTTCCCGGGACCGGCATGTGGTGAGGTGGTGCGATGAAGCGCGCGGCGTTCCGGCTGCTGGCCGCCACCCTGGTGCTGGTCGTCTCGCTGGCCGGGCTGACCGCCGCCAACCCGGTACCCGCGACCGAGAAGATCGACAGCTCCGCGCTGCGCGAGGCGATGAGCACCCCCCGGATCCGCGACCACCTGGTGACGCTGCAGGACATCGCCCGCGCGGGCGCGGGCAGTCGCGCGGTGGGTACCCCCGGCTACCAGGGCTCGGTGGACTACGTGCGCGACAGGTTGACCGCCGCCGGCTACCGGGTCACGCTACAGCCGTTCACCGTGCCCTACTTCGACGAGGCGGCCCCACCCGCGCTGACCCGGGTCCGCCCCACCCGTCGCGCCTACGCACCCGAGTCCGAGGTGCGCACGATGAGCTTCTCCGGCTCCGGCGCGGTCACCGCCGGGGTGCAGCCGGTCGACCTGACGCTGCCGCCCGGCCCGGACGCGAGCTCCACCAGCGGCTGCGAGCAGGCCGACTTCAGCCGGTTCTCCCGCGGCGCGGTCGCGCTGCTGCAACGCGGCGGGTGCCCGTTCGCGGTCAAGGCGGCCAACGCGCAGGACGCCGGAGCGTCCGCTGTCCTGATCATGAACGAGGGCCAGCCGGGGAGGCGCGACACGATCGCCGGCAGCCTGGAGCAGCCCGGCACGACGGTGCCGGTGCTCGGGTTGAGCTACGACGCCGGCGCCGAGCTGGCCGCCGCACCGGACAGCCCGGTGCGGGTGGTGACCAGGGTGGTGTCCGAACAGCGCGAGACGGTGAACGTGATCGCGGACAGCGCCGGCGGGCGGGCCGACCGGGTGGTGGTGGCCGGCGCGCACCTGGACTCGGTGCCCGAGGGGCCGGGGATCAACGACGACGGCAGCGGGGTGGCCGTGCTGCTGGAGCTGGCCGACCAGCTGGCCCGCGGGTCGGTCCAGCCGCGCAACCGGATCCGGTTCGCGTTCTGGGGCGCCGAGGAGCTGGGCCTGCTCGGCTCCACCCACTACGTCACCACGCTGGCTCCCGAGCAGGTCAGCGACATCGCGGTCTATCTCAACTTCGACATGGTCGGTTCGCCCAACTTCGCCCGGATGGTGCTCGACGGCGACGGCTCCGAACCCGGGGGCACGGCCGGACCGCCCGGCTCCGGCGCGGTCGAGCGGATGTTCACCGAGCACTTCGCCACGCAGGGCCTGCCCTCCGAGCCCGCCGAGTTCTCCGGGCGTAGCGACTACGGTCCGTTCGTCGACGCGGGTGTGCCGGCCGGTGGGCTGTTCACCGGCGCCGAGGAGGTCAAGACCCCTGAGCAGGCGAACCGCTACGGCGGCACCGCCGGGCAACCGCTGGACCCCTGCTACCACCAGGCCTGCGACACCCTGGACAACGTCTCGGACACCGCCCTGGAGCAGTTCGGCGACGCGGCGGCCGACGTGGTCCTGCGGATGATGCTCAGCCCGACCTCGCCCCGCGAGCTGCGCTGAGCCGGACCGCCGCGCCGCTCAGCCCGAGGGAGTGGGCGATCCGACCGGGCCGCGCAGCCGCCCGGCCAGCGCGTGCAGCGAGTCGCGCAGCTCGTTGATCTCGGCGAGGCTCAGCCCGATCACCGGCTGTAGGGCCTCCCGGGTGGCCTCGATCACCGGCTCCCGCAGCTCACGGCCCGTCGGGGTGATGGTCAGCTGGACCAGTCGCTCGTCATCGGTGCGGCGGCGCCTGGTCAGCAGCCCGGCCGCCTCCAGCCGCTTCAGCAGCGGGGACAGCGTGCCGGTGGACAGCTCCAGCCGCTCGGACAGCTCGCTGACCGAGCTCGACTCGTGCTGCCAGAGCACCAGCATGACCAGGTACTGCGGGTAGGTGAGACCCAGCCGCTCCAGGCCCGGGCGGTAGCACGCGGTCATCGCCCGGGAGGCGGAGTACAGCGCGGAGCACAGCTGCTCGTCCAGCGTCATATACGACCCCGGGGCAGAGGGGGCCCACTCCGTGGTCACACCCGGCGTCGCGTCGGACGGGGGATCGCTCATTGCTGCACGGTACTCAACAGCGTACGTCAACACCTACGTGCATCACCCTTTGAGGACCTGTTCGAGCAGCGCCGCCACCTGCCGGAACCTGCTGACCGGCACCAGGTGCACCCCGTCGAAGGCCCCCGAGTCGCGTAAGGCGACCACGTGCTCGCAGGCCGCGGCAACCCCGGCCGCCGGGTCCGCCTCCACGGCGGCCACCAACTCGTCCGGGATCGTGATGTCCGGGATGCTCCCCGCCAGTCGGTGGGCCATCCCCGCGCTGGCCAGCACCATCACCCCGACGTACACCGGCGCGTCGACCGGGTTGTCCTCCCGCCACCGCAGCAGTGCCTCCATCGAGTAGCTGACCTGGGCGAAGACGAAGTCCGCTTCGCGCTTCCAGTCGGGGAAAGGCCGTCCCAGCCCGGCCGCCACGCCCACCTGGAACGGGCCGACCCCGGCCAGCCGCGGGTCGTCGGTCGCCGCCCGGGCCTCGTCGATCATGGTCCGCACAGTGAGCCCGCTGGCCCGGTCACCGACGCTGGGCTTGTCGCCGTGCACGAACAGGAACTGGTCGACCCCGTACGCCGCGGCGGTCAGCAGGTCGCGGCGGAAGCCGAGCAGGTTGCGGTCCCGGGAGTTGACGCAGGCGATGGAGCGCCCGCCCATCGCCTGCACCTCGTGCGCGACCGCGATGCTGGACACGGTGGCCCGGCCGATGTGGTTGTCCGGGATCAGGAAGCTGTCGGCGATCGGGGCGAGCACGCCGATCTGGTGGCGGGCATGCCGCAGGTCCGGCTTCGTCGGGGGCTCGATCTCACAGATCAGCCGGAACGGATCACGGGACATTCCCTGACTGTAACCCCGCGCGCCGCGGGTCAGGCGGCGGCCAGCGTCCCGGTGCCGCCGTAGGGCAGGTCGAGATCCCGGGCGGACGCCGCGCACAGCAGCGCGCCACGGTGGGTCGCCAGCCCGGCGGCCAGGCCCGGGTCGTCGGCCGTCGCGGCCCGCCAACCCCGCTCGGCCAGCGCCACCACGTACGGCATCGTGGCGTTGGTGAGGGCGAACGTCGACGTGCGCGGCACCGCGCCGGGCATGTTCGTCACGCAGTAGAACAGCGAGTTCGCCACCGGGTAGGTCGGCTCGGCGTGCGTGGTGGGCCGCGAGTCGGCGAAGCAGCCGCCCTGGTCGATCGCCACGTCCACCAGCACCGAGCCCGGGCGCATCCGGGTCACCGTCTCGTGCTCGACAACCTGCGGCGCGCGGGCCCCCGGCACCAGCACCGCCCCGATCACCAGGTCGGCCCCGGTCACCGCGCGCTCGGTGTCCAGCGCGCTGGCGTACAGCGTGCGCACCCGCCCGGCGTAGCGCTCGTCCAGCCGGCGCAGCTTGGCCAGGTCCACGTCCAGCACGATGACGTGCGCGCCGAGCCCGACCGCCATTGCCACCGCGTTGCTCCCGGCCACCCCGGCGCCGATCACCACCACGTCCGCCGGCGGCACCCCGGGCACGCCGCCGAGCAGCACACCGCGACCACCGGCGGCGGCGAGCAGGTGCGCCGCGCCGACCTGCGGGGCGAGTCGGCCGGCCACCTCGCTCATCGGCGCCAGCAGCGGCAGGCTCCCGTCGTTCGCCCGCACCGTCTCGTAGGCGATCGCGGTGGTGCCGGCGGCCAGCAGCGCCTCGGCGCACGGCTTCGACGCGGCCAGGTGCAGGTAGGCGAACAGCACCTGGTCGGGCCTCGCGGACAGCCGGTGGAACTCACTCGCCACCGGCTCCTTCACCTTGAGCACCAGGTCGGCGGCGGCCCACACGTCGTCGGCGGTGTTCGCGATCCGGGCGCCGGCGCTCGCGTACTCGGCGTCGGGCAGCGCGCTGCCCGCGCCGGCGTCGTGCTCGACCAGTACGCGGTGGCCCCGCCGGGTCAGCTCGTGCACCCCGGCCGGGGTGATCGCCACCCGGTACTCGTGGTTCTTGAGTTCCTTCGGTACCCCGATCAGCATGGGTCCATGATGAACTTATGCGAGCCGGGATCCAAGGAATCCGAAGATAATTCGGTAGACTGGCCCGATGGACGGTGCTCCGACGATCCGTGTGCGGTCCCGACCGGTCTCACCGCGGGATGTTCGGCTGCTTCACCTCGACGACACCGACCACGCGATCCTCGACGAGCTCCGGGTCGACGCACGCATCCCCAACAAGCTGCTGGCCCAGCGGGTGGGCATCGCACCGTCGACCTGCCTGGCCCGGGTCCGGGTGCTGCGCGAGCGGGGAGTGATCCGCGGCTACTACGCCGACGTCGACCCGCGCGCCGTCGGGCACGACCTGCAGGCGATGATCGCCGTCCGGCTCGACTCCGGGGCCCGGAGCCACATGCGCGAGTTCATCGCCGCGCTGGCCCGGCTGCCCGAGGTGCTCGACGTGTTCTTCGTGGCCGGCGCGAACGACTATCTGGTGCACGTCGCGGTGGCCAGCACCGAACAACTGCGCCGCTTCGTCGCCGATCAGCTCAGCCGCAACCCGGACGTCGCACACACCGAGACGAACCTGATCTTCGAGCACATCCGCGCCGACGGCCACCACTGAGCGGGCCGGGCGCGGACCGACCGGGGCGCCGAGTCCGGCCAGCATGTTTCCGACAGGTTGAGGTGACTGCCGGTCGAGTCGGCCGCTCGATGTGCCGATTTCGGCAGATCGACAGCAGGACCAAGGCACAGGTCTCCAACCCGCTCCCGCGACCGGACATACTGTCGCCCATGCCGAGCAACGATCTCCGGGTGATCATCGTGGGCGCCGGGTTCGGCGGCGTCGCGGCTGCGATCGAGCTGCGCCGGCACGGGTTCGACCAGCTCACGATCCTGGAGGCGGCCGACGAACCCGGCGGCACCTGGTTCCACAACACCTACCCCGGCGCGGCGTGTGACGTGCCCAGCCACGCCTACTCCTTCTCCTACCACCAGCGCCGGGACTGGCCCCGGCTGTGCCCGGAGCAGCCGGAGATCCTGCGCTACCTGCACGAGGTGGCCGACCGGTTCGACGTCACCCGGCACATCCTGACCGGCGCCCGGGTCACCGCCTGCCGCTGGGACAACGGCTGGACGGTCCGCACCGCGGACGGCCGGGAGTTCGAAGCCGACGCGCTGGTGCTGGCCACCGGACAGTTGCACCAGCCGGCCTACCCCCGGCTCGAGGGGCTCGACCGGTTCGCCGGGCACAGCTTCCACTCGGCGGCCTGGGACCACTCCTGCGACCTGGCCGGCAAGAAGGTGGCGGTGATCGGCACCGGGGCCAGCGCGGTGCAGTTCGTGCCGGCGATCGCGCCCCGGGTCGGCGCGCTGACCGTGTTCCAGCGCACCGGCAACTGGTTCCTGCCCCGGCGCAACCGGCCCTACCCCCGGCTGCTGCGCACGCTGATCGCCCGGTTGCCCGGGCTGCAGCGGGCCCGGCGGGCGTTCATGTTCGGCTACCTGGAGTCGCTGACCGTGATGATCCGGCATCCGCGCACGCTGGGGCTGCTCGGCCGGCTGATCTCGACGGTGTTCATGCGCTCACAGCTGCGCGACCCGGGGCTGCGGGCAAAAGCGTGGCCGGACTACACCTTCGGCTGCAAGCGGGTGCTGCTCAGCTCGGCGTTCCTGCCCACGCTGGCCCGCGACGACGTCGAGCTGGTCACCGAGCCGATCGTCCGGATCGACGAGCAGGGCCCGGTCACCGCAGACGGCCGCACCCACCCCGCCGACGTGATCATCTACGGCACCGGGTTCCGCACGAACGACTTCATGTTCCCGATGGAGATCACCGGCACCCACGGTCGGTCGCTGCGCCGGGAGTGGGCCGGCGGGCCGCACGCGCACCTGGGCATGACCGTGCCGGGCTTCCCGTCGATGTTCGTGCTCTACGGACCGAACACCAACACCTCCGGCGGGTCGATCATCTTCTTCCTGGAGCGGCAGGCCCGCTACGTCCGCCAGGCGTTGCAGCGGGTGCGCGCGGCCGGCGCGGGCGGGATCGAGGTGCGGCGCGAGGTCGAGGCGGCCTCGGACCGGGCCACCCAGGCCCGCTTCGACGGCACCGCGTGGACCCGCTGCGACTCCTGGTACCGCACCCCGGATGGCCGGATCGTGGCCAACTGGCCGGGCTACATGCGCGAGTACGCCCGGGCCACCCGCGAGCTGAACCCGACCGAGTTCACCCTGCTGCCCGGTACACCCGCCGCGCGCCCGGGTACTCCCGCCGCTCCGGGTACATGATCACGTAGCCGGGCAGCGCGGTGACCTGCCAGCCCGGCATCGCCTCGGCGAGCAGGGCGAACAGCTGGCCGGCGGTCGGGTCGTGGCCGGGCACCAGCACGGTCACCCGGGACAGCTCGGCGTGCTTGCCGATCCGGAACACGTAGGGCAGCCGGGCCTTCATCGCCGCGACCAGCTCCACCACCACCTGGATGCCGGCGTCGATCCCTTCGACCCGCACCGAGAGGTCCGCCGGGTACAGCACGTCGAAGTGGTCGGTGCGGTAGACCGTGGTGTCGCGCTGCTGGCCGGGGTCGTTGTTGCCGAAGCCGTTGAAGTTCCAGCGCACCCGGCCCTGCGCCCGGAACCGGTCGATCAGCATCTTCTCCGGGGCCATCGCGTCCAGGTCCTCGTCCACGTAGAGACAGGTGAACGTGACGTCGGCCAGCTCGATGTTCAGCCGGCCGCCCAGCTTGGCGAGGTGGCGGTCCAACCGCTGCGGCAGCGACTGGTCGGCCTTGCCCACGTACACCAGCTCGCCGCGGTGGTAGAGCTGGTACACCCCGGGCAGCTCCTCGAGCAGGCGCAGGGCATCGGCGGTCAGCCGGGCCGGGGTGAGCTGGCTGAGCGCGGCGGACATCTGGTCGGCCAGCGCCCGGGTGACGCTCAGACTGAACCGTGCACTGTTGACCATCGCGGGCACACCCTAGCCCGCTCGCCACGCGCCACCGGAGTCCGGGAACTGTCCGGGCGGGCGGATACAGTCGGTTCGTGGTTGTGCTCCCCCCGGCCCCCTCGCCTACCAGCGTCGAGCTGTTCACCGGCGGCGGCGGGCTGGCCTGGGCGTTGCACGAGGCGGGTTTCTCCCACCTGCTGGTCAACGAGATCGACCGGCGCGCCTGCGAGACCCTGTCGCAGACCGGGTGGCCGCTGGCCCCGGGCGACGTGCGCCGGCTGGACTTCCGGCGGTTCGAGGGCCGGGTGGACGTGCTGGCCGGCGGGGTGCCCTGCCAGCCGTGGAGCCTCGGCGGCGCGCATCGCGGCTACGATGACCCTCGCAACCTGTGGCCGGAGCTGTTCCGCTGCGTGCGGGAGAGCCGACCCCGGGCGGTGATCGCGGAGAACGTGCGCGGCCTGCTGCGGCCGTCGTTCCGGCCGTACTACGAGTACATCCTCAACGAGCTGCGGCTGCCGTTCGAGCAGCGGGTCGACGGCGAGGACTGGCGGGACCACGACCAGCGGCTGCGCAAGGCGCTGGCCCGGGGCCGGTCCGATCCTGCCGAGCGCTACGACGTGTTCTGCCTGCCGGTGAACGCCGCCGACCACGGGGTGCCGCAGCTGCGCCACCGGGTGTTCGTGGTGGCGTTCCGGGCCGATCTCGGGCTCGCCGGCTGGCAGTCGCCGAAGGCCACGCACTCCGCCGCGGCGCTGGCGCTCGACCAGCTGGACGGCTCGTACTGGGACCGGCACGGCCTGCCGCCGCACCCCGGGCCGCCGATCACCGGAGTGCCCGCCGAGGACGGCCTGCGCGCCTGGCGCACCCTGCGCGACGCGATCGCCGACCTGCCCGAGCCGCTCGGCGACAAGCTGGAGCACCCGGACTGG
>JAJCYC010000151.1 GCA_029263115.1 Pseudonocardia sp.
CGCCGAGGCCTTGCCGACGATGGACAACACGCCCGCCAGTTGGGCCGCGCCCATCACGGCGAGCTTGGAGCCCGGCCAGGCGAACATCAGCCGGGGGTCGTAGGCGCGCCCGGACATGCCGTAGTTGCCGGCGCCGAAGGAGCTGGCCATCGCGACGGTGAGGTGCGGGACCTGGCTGTTGGTCACCGCATTGATCATCTTGGCGCCGTCCTTGATGATCCCGCCCTGCTCGTAGCTGGTGCCGACCATGTAGCCGGTGGTGTTCTGCAGGAAGATCAGCGGCGTGTCGGTCTGGTTGGCCAGCAGGATGAACTCGCTGGCCTTCTTGGCCTCCTCGCTGAACAGCACACCGCGGTGGTTGGCCAGCACCCCGACCGGGTAGCCGTGGATCGAGGCCCAGCCGGTGACCAGCGAGGTGCCGTAGAGCGGCTTGTACTCGGAGAAGTCGGAGCCGTCGACGGTGCGCGCCAGGATTTCTCGTGGGTCGAAGGGCACCTTCACGTCGCCCGAGACGATGCCGAGGATCTCCTCGGGGTCGTACCTGGGCGGGGCGGGGTTGAGCGCGGGGGTCGGGCCGAGCTTGCGCCAGTTCAGCCGGGACATGATCTCCCGGCCGAGCCGGATCGCGTCGCGCTCGTCGATGGCGAAGTAGTCCGACAACCCGGACACCCGCGAGTGCATCTCCGCGCCACCGAGCGCCTCGTCGTCGGCCTCCTCGCCGGTGGCCATCTTGACCAGCGGCGGACCGCCGAGGAACACCTTGGCCTGTTTGTCCACCAGCACGGCGTAGTCGCACATGCCGGGCACGTAGGCGCCGCCGGCGGTGGAGTTGCCGAACACCAGCGCGATCGTCGGGATCGCCAGCCCGGACAGCTCGGTGAGCTCGTGGAAGATGCGTCCGGCGGGCACGAACAGCTCGGCCTGGGTGGGCAGATCGGCGCCGCCGGACTCGACCATGTTGATCAGGGGGAGTCGGTTGAGCCGGGCCACCTCCAGGGCCCGCAGCGTCTTGCGCAGTGAGTAGGGGTTCATCGCCCCGCCGCGCACCGTCGGGTCGTGGCCGATGATCATGCACTCGATCCCGGACACCACCCCGATCCCGGTGAGCACGCTGGCGCCGACGGTGTAGCCGGTGCCCCAGGCTGCGAGTGGGGCCAGCTCCAGGAACGGGCTGTCCGGGTCGAGCAGCAGCTCCAGCCGCTCGCGGACCAGCATCCGGCCGCGCTCGTGGTGACGGGCCCGGTAGGCGTCGCCGCCGCCGGCCGCAGCCAGTTCGAGCTGCTCGGTGAACTGGTCGATGACCGCCAGTTGCGCCTTGCGGTTGGCCTGGAAGACCTCGCTGGACGGGTCGACGGACGTGGTCAGGACGGGCACTGGCTACCCCCCGGAACACCTCGTTGTGATTGGTCGTTCACCGTTGGCACCCTACCCCCCGGACTGCCACCATGACCAGATGACGAACGCCCGGCCGCCCGTTCCGGGCCGCGTCCGGGATCCGGACCGCAAGGCCCGCATCCTGGCCGCCGCCGCCGACCTCGCCGCCCGGCGGGGGTTCCACTCCGTGGGGATGGCGGAGATCGGTGCCGAGGCGGGGATCGTCGGCTCGGGAATCTACCGGCACTTCGCGAGCAAGAACGCCATCCTGGTCGCCCTGCTCGACCAGGTGATGGGGCGGCTGCGCACCGCGGCCAGCACCATCGTGGCCCACGAGACCGACGACCTGTCGGCGCTCTCGGCGCTGGTACGCGACCACATCCAGGTCGCGGTCCGGGACCGGAGCGTGCTCGCGGTGTACCACCGCGAGGTGCAGAACCTGCCGCAGGAGGACAACCGGAGGCTGCGCCAGGAGCAGCGGCTGTACCTGGAGGACTGGGTGCGGGTGCTCGCCACCCTGCGGCCGGATCTGGCCGAGCGTGAACGACGGCTTGCGGTGCACGCCGCGGTCGGAGCCATCCAGTCGACGCTGTTCTTCCGCAGCGGGCTGGCGGTGCGACGGCTGACCGAGCTGCTCGACGAGATGGCACATGGCTGCCTCGGTGTGCCGCCCGCCGGCGTCGTCGCGGACCGGGCTACCGAAACTGGGTCGATGTCCGGTCCCGAACGGGGCTGAACGTCCGGGTGGGTCGCCGCATCAGTCCGCGGCCGCTGCCCCGGACACCCCGGCAGCGGCGTCGGAGCGCCGGACGAATCCCTGGTAGCCCTGCTCGGCGACGTCGTCGCACCGGCGGCGGTAGAGGCCGAAGCTGCCGAAGAAGAACAGCGGGCTGCGTGGCTTCCCGGGGATGTTGGCCCCGTTGAACCACGAGTCGGTGGCCGCGCCGACGTTGCGGTCGGACTGTTGGCGCACGTGCTCCATCCACGACTCCTGCGCTTCGTAGGTCACCTCGGTCACCGTGACGTCCTGGCGGCGGTTGTCCTCGATGCATTGCGAGATCCACTCCACGTGGTGCTCGATGGACACCGGAAGGTTGCCGAACGTCGCGCCGGGGCCGGTGATCGTGAACAGGTTCGGGAACCCGGCGATGGCCAGCCCGAGGTAGGCCCGCGGACCGTCCGCCCACGCCTCGGTGAGCCGCAGCCCCTCCCGGCCGCGGATGTCGATCCTGGAGAACGGACCGGTGACCGCGTCGAATCCGGTGGCCAGTACCAGCACGTCCAGTTCGTGCTCGCCGCCGGTCGTCCGGACCCCGTTGGCGGTCACCCGGTCGATCGGGGTGTCGCGCAGGTCGACGAGGGTGACGTTGTCCCGGTTGTAGGTCTCGAAGTAGTGGGTGTCGACGATCGGTCGCCGGGCGCCGAACGGGTGGTCGGTCGGTACCAGCTTCTCGGCGGTGGTGGGGTCGTCGACGGCCTCGCGGATCTTCTCCCGGATGAACTCGGCCGCGTGCGCGTTCGCCTCGAGGTTGGTGAGCAGGTCCTTGTAGGAGCCGAAGACGAACTTGAACCCGCCCTGGGCCCACAGCGCCTCGAAGGTCTCCCGCCGCTCCTCGTCGCTGACGCTCAGCGCCGAGCGCCCGTTGTGCTGATAGGGGAAGCCGCTGACCGACCAGCGGGCCTGCTCCCATATCTCGTCGTAGTTGCGCCGGATCTCGGCGAGGGACTCCTCGTCGACCGTGTGGTGCCGCGCCGGGATGGTGTACTGCGGCGAGCGCTGGAACACCGACAGGTGACCGGCCTCGCCGGCGATGACCGGGATGGCCTGCACCGCGGTGGAGCCGGTCCCGATCACCCCGACCCGCTTGCCGGCGAACTCGATCGCGTGGTCGGGCCACTGACCGGTGTGGTGGCACTCACCGGCGAAGTCGGCCAGACCGGGGATGTCCGGGGTGTAGGGGGCGGACGCCAGCAACCCGACGCCGGTGATCAGGTAACGGGCGCTCACCCGATCGCCGCGGTCGGTGAGGATCGTCCAGCGGCCGTCGGAGTCCTGGTAGTGAGCCGCGGTGACCCGGGTGCCGAGCTGGATGTCGGGGCGTAACCCGAAGCGGTCGGCCACGTGCTCCAGGTAGGTCCGGATCTCCGGCTGCATGGGGTACTTGCCGCTCCAGCGCCAGTCCGCCAGCAGCTCCTTGGAGAAGGAGTAGCAGTAGACGTATCCCTCCGAGTCGCAGCGTGCGCCGGGGTAGCGGTTCCAGTGCCAGGTGCCGCCGACGCCGGGAGCGGCCTCGAACACCCGGACCGACAGACCGAGGTGGTCCCGCAGCCGGTGCAGCATGTACAGCCCGGCGAAGCCGGCGCCGACCACCACCGCGTCGAACTCGGTCACCTCGCCGAACGCGGGGGCACCGGTAGCGCGGGCATCTGGAGCGGGGGCAGCGGTAGCGGGGGCACCGGCATGGTCGAGGGTCTGCTCGGTCATGGGTCCACCTTTCCGGTGACCTGCAGGATGAGCTCGGTGACCTTCTCCGGCTCGTCCCACATCGGTACGTGGCCGACCCGGTTCATCAGGACCAGCTCGGCGTCGGGCACCCGCTCGAGCATCGGGGCCCCGAAGTGCTCGAACGGAATGAGCCGGTCCTGGTCGCCCCACACGATCCGCACCGGGCAGCCCGGATCGGGCAGCGGCCGCAG
>JAJCYC010000152.1 GCA_029263115.1 Pseudonocardia sp.
AGCGTCTCCTCACAGAACCGGGCCACCTCGTCGAACAAATCACCCTGATGATCAGCACGCCCCAGCGTCACCCACCGATCCTCCCGCATCAGGCCGCCGGACCGGGCGACCGCCACGCGAAAGACACCAGCCACCTAGGGGACCATCGGCGTGTCGCCCTGCTTTGGGGGTCCCGAGGTGGTTAGACGATCAGCGGACCGTGGTGGGAAGGGTCCGCTGCAGCACCCAGATGGCGTGCATCGTGGAACGTACCCTGGTTCAACCGATAGATCCGTACGCTGTCGCAGCGGTGATCGATTGTAGCGAGCAGCTCCGCTTCGAGGCGAACACGCTGAACCGGATCGCAGACCACCTCGAACACGGACTTCTGGACTCGGTGGCCGATCCCCTCGCAGATCTTCGCGACCCGGCGGAGCCGGCGCTCGCCTTCACGGTCGGTCGTGCCTACGTCGTAGGTGATCAATAGCTCCATCAGGTGATGGTCCATGGAATATAGGCATCCGCGTCGCCGCGGAGGTGGCGCGCAAGCAGCCTCGCTTGGACAAGCGGCAGTAGGCCAGCGGCGATGTCACGGCCCAGTGCGGCGTGGTGCCAGTTGCGCTCGCGAGCGGTCGACCATTGCTCGAGGAACATCCGCCGGCCGTCGTCGGTCAACTCGACAGCGCCGCCGGGAAGTGATCGGGTGTGCCGCTCGGTCACCTGACCACGGTTGAACAGAGTGAGTACCAGCCGGTCCACCAGCAAGGGCCGGAACTCCTCCATCAGGTCGAGCGCGAGTGCAGGCTTGCCAGAGCGCACCCCGTGCAGGAAGCCGATGTACGGGTCCAGTCCGACCTGTTCGAGCGCACCGTGCACGGCCACCCGCAGCATGCCGTAGCCGAAGGACAGCAGGCAGTTCACCGGGTCGAGCGCAGGCCGCCGGGTGCGCCCGGAACCCGCGCCCGGTGAGAGCACATCGAGGCCCTGGAAGTACGCCCTCGCGGCCTGGCCCTCAATGCCCAGCGCGACGGTGAGCGAAGACGCACTCGCTAGCTCACCGAGCGCGTCCGCGTGTCGGGCGGCCAGCGCACGAAGGGAACTCTGGCGCGTACCACTGGCGTCCCGCGCCGCCCGAAGGAGCAGTTGGCGGTAGTTGTGCAGCTTCCCCGCGACGACGCTGCGCGCCACCTCCAGCCGCCGCTCTGGATCTTCGTAGGCGCGGAACTGGGCCAGGCGAAGGGCGGGGTTGCCGGTCTGCGGGCCGCTCACCCGACCGAGGAAGCGGCCGTTGCGAGTCACCCAGGTCACCGACCGACCGTCCGCGGCGCAGCGGTGCAGCAGGTCATCGGTGAGATTCACGCCGTTCCAGGCGACGATGTGGTCGACCCGCATGAGTGGCACGAGTCGGCGACCCGGCTGGTCGGGATGCACGACTCGCAGCGCGTCGCCGTCGAGCCGAAGGCTGGTTCCCGGCGTGGTGGCGAACAGCGTGCTCAGCACCTCAGTCATCCCAGGACCCCTCCGGCCGAGGGGCGAACAGCCCTTCGACACGCCGTGGGGCATCGGGCATGCACCCCGGGCGAAGCGAGCACCGGCGGCACCGCGCGTCCCGCACACCGTCCGGCACCAGATGCTCGTCGAACAGAGCCCGAATTGCCCACGTCATCTCCCGGACCCGCCCGGCCAGCGAAGTGTCGACCAGCACCTCGTGGCGGCGACGGTCCTTGCCCGCGTAGACCACGCCGACCGGGACGTCCGCCCCGAACATCTCCCGCAGGCACAACACCTGTGCCGCCACCTGAACATCGGCGGGGCCGGCGCGGTGGTAGGCGCCCGACTTGTGCTCCACCGGCATCGGCCCAGCGGCGTCGAACTGCACCACGTCGCACACGCCGTGCAGACCCAGCTCGTCGCTCCACACGGGAAGCGAGCGGAAGACCCGGGTGCCGTCGCGGCGTTGGTCCGGTCCGATCCGGTCCACGGCGGCATGCGCCAGGTCGCCTCGGACGGTCTCGACCGAGGCGTCGAAGTATCGCTCGACGTGGATCAACGCAGCCTGGCGGGGGCAGTAGGCGTAATGCTCCAGCGCGGAGATCGGAATGCTCCGGCGCCCGTCCGGATCGTTGCTCACTCAGCTGGCCAGCTTCGTCAGCGTCACCCCAGCGGGCAGTCCGTCGTCATCGACCGACACGACGTAGTCGGTGAAGCCGCGGGGCACGGTGTCCTGCGTGCCGTCGAGGCGCCGGACCCGAACGCGCTCGGTCAGCCGATGCGCCGGCGCCGACCCGAACGCGTCGGCGTGGCTGAACACATAGAGCCCGCGCGGGGTCAGCCTGCCTCGGGTTGCCGACCGATCATGGTCGAACATCATCTCCAGGCTGCGATAGAGCAGTTCGAGATCGCGGCTGTCGACACCGGTCTGGCCGCCCCGGCTTGCCGAGTAGTAGATCTCTGCCTGGTAGAGGCCGTAGGGCACCGTCCACTTGCCGCCCATCTCGGTGGTCTCGCCCTTGTCGATGTCCTCCTGCCTGGTCTGGGTGACGCGGGTGATCGTGTGGTCCATCGGGAACACGGGGTCCACGCTGCGGCCCATGGTCAGCTGGACCGGGCCGCGGATCTGGCCGAGCGCCGGCGTGTTCTTCATCGACAGCACGGCGCCGAACAGCCTGATGTCGACGTAGCGATCGCACAGCCAGGCCCGGGCGACGCCGGCCTGCTCAGCGCTGACCTTGTTGCCCAGCTTGAGACCGGTGGCTGCGTACGAAGCCTCCAGACGGGGATTCAGCGCGTATCCGGCCTGGACGAAGACCCCGTAGCGCGGGTCGTCACCGGCGGCGAGGGCGATGGTGTCGCGGATCTTGCGCTTGAGCGAGACGTCGGTGACCAGCCCCTGCCCGGACTCGTCGTCCATCCGTGGCCGGTTGCCGGCGTCCGGGTCACCATTGGGGTTGCCGTCCACTACGTCGAACAGGAACACCATGTCGTGCCGGACGGCGGGGTTGAGATGTGGGGCGGTCATCAGGAGTTCTCCTCGGCGGTGTCGGGGTCGGCAGTCGGGTTCGGGCGGGCGGCTCTGGCGGCCGCGAAGTGGTGCGCGCGCTGGTGGTGGTAGCCGAGCAGGAACAGCGACTGCTCACGCAGCGTCGTGCGCGCCGGCACGTCGGAGTCCACGTCGAGCAGGTCGTAGAGCGACTGCAGCTCCTTCTCGTGGCGGACCGCGTTGCCTCTCTTCTTCTCGGAGTTGCGCAGTTTGCGCAGCCAGGCGATGGCGTCGCGCCGGCCGTTGAGCAGTGCAGCTCGTGGGTTGGCGATCGCGCCGGCGAAGAACCGATCCGCGTAGGTGGTGTTCAACCGCCCGTCCGAGACGTCGTACTGGATCTGTTCGAGGGTGGCGAACATCCGGCCGGCCACGTAGGCCGGCGTCGTGTTCGTCTGGTCGAGCTTGGGCATCGGTTTCTCCGTCGGGTGGGGCTTGCGCACGAGGATCAGTCGGATCAGGGCGGCACGGGCATCGTCGAGGCGACCGTCGGTCCTGACGCGGTGCACCAGGTGGGCCAGCAGCGACGGCGGCAGCGGGGTCTTGCGCAATGCGGCCCGGACGAGGTCCCGGTGCACGCCGTCCGGTCGGTCCGCACCCTTGGCACCGGGGTCGGCGTACCGGTTGCGGTCCCGCAGCCACCGCCCGGACACCCGGGTGAACTGGCCGAGACCGTGGTAGGCGGGGCCGTCCGCGCGGGTCGAGATGATCTCGTGGTCGGTGAACCACTCGGCGATGTTGGACCTGAGCTGCTCGATCGGCATCTCCAGCCAGTCCCGCACCATCACCCGGGCCACGTTGCCGCCGACGGTCAACGCACAGAACTTCTCCGACGAGACCGTGTCGTCGATGCGGCTGCGGTGCACCGAGCCCAGCAGCGCGGCCACCTGCTCCTCGGAGGGCTCATGCAGCCACGCCATCGGGTCGGCGCCGGACTCGCCGGTGGTCCACCAGGCCAGCCGGCTGTCCTGCCCGCCGTAGGTCGAGGACCGTTCCGGGCTGAGCGCGTGCACCAGCCCGGCGGTCACCGACTCCCCGCAGTTGATGCACACCGGGCTGGCCCCGAGCTGGGTGTTCAGGTCGTAGCCGAATACCCGCTCGTTGATGCTGATCAGCGCGGTGTCGTTGGTCGCGCCCGGTACCAGTCTGGACGGGACCTTACCGGGCAAGGTGTCCAGCAGTGGCCCGATGCGGCCACACACCAGGCACAGGCCCTGCCCGGCGGCCGAGCCCTTGCGGCGGGCGACTTCCTCGGCCCAGAACGGCGCCACCGAGGGCGACCGGTACACCGGCACACCGGCTACCCGGATCAGCACACCGCTCTTCGCGGTGCAGCTCTCGGACCGCTCGACCTCCTGCGCGCGGCCGTCTCGGTAGAACGCCGCGACGGCCTGGGCGACCGGGTCGGTGAGCCCGTGGACGCTGTCCGCCCAGCGTTGGGTGAGCTCGACGAAGGCGGCATGGCACTGGGCCACCCGGGCCGGTTTGCTGTCCTCATCGGCCCAGCCCAGGACGTACTGCGCGTCGTCGGCGGCCAGGTTGGCCGCCACCCCGAAGGCTCGGACCATGGTCGGTACCGGGTGCAGCTTCCCGCGCGGGCGACCGGTGACCTCGGGGTCTTGGAGTGGCGTCAGCGTGCCAGCTTCCAGCTCGCCCGTGCTCGTGAGGTTGAGCTGCCAGCGGAACTCGCGGTCCCGGTGGAACGGAACGGCCGAGCCCGCGCGCCCGGCAAGCTCGACGAGTCTGTTGAGCAACATCAGCCGGCACCGCCGGGGATGCCCCGTTCGGGCACATGCAGCACACCGCGCTCCAGCCGGGCGGTGAACCAGGTGAAGGACGCGGGCCTCGTGGAATGGTCGACCGAACGCAACATGATCCCGAGATCCTCAGTGGTGTCGATCCGTTCCCGGCCATCAGCGTCACCGAAGTACGCGGTGAACTCCCTGGTCCCGAGGTAGGGCTGGGTGAAGCAACTGCCCCGGCTGACCCGACGCCGGAACTGGTCGCGGTAGGCCGCCGCCGGCTTGGTCGCCCGTTCGCGCAGCTCGACGTGGGCGTGCACCCGGTACGCCACGTCGCGCAGGCACACCGCGTTCCGCTGAACGCGGTTGGCGACCGTGTCGACCCGCCGCCGTCCGGACGCGGCGTCGGCCAGTGAGGCCAGGTCGGTGGTCTCGTTGCGGCGCTGGGTGAACTGCCTGATCTCGCTCAGCACCTCGATGGCGACCACCCGCCAGGTCATCTCCGGCTTCCAGAAGATCGCCTCGAGGACACCGACGGCGGCTGGCGGCGTGATCACCGGGTATGACACCCGCTCGACCTTCAGCTCCGGCCGGGTGAACAACGCGCCTGGCCCCCACACCTGCACCACCACCGGCGGCGCGCCGTCCGCCGATCGCGGTAGGGCGAGCGTCATAGGATCGTCTCCTTCGCTATCGAGTCTTCGTCGATGCCCAGGTCGTGGTAGTCACCGCACCACTCGCGGAGTTCACCGGCGCCGGGCACGGACCGGCAGATCGCCGCGACGTCCGGGCGCTCAGACACTGAGTGCGGTAGCGCGACGATGAAGGCCTGCAGGGACCGGAAGGTATCCCGGCGCCCGCCCCCGGGGCTGGCGAGATCGGCCGCCAGCTGGGCCGCCTGGCCCTCGGCATCGCCGCGGAAGTTGGTCACCAGCACCGGCACGGTGTCGTCGTCCAGCATCCGGAACGCGAGCTTCGGATTCCGGGTGTGCCCTTCCCCCGCCTCGTTCAGCGGGCCGTCCGCCACCGCGGTGAAGTCCAGCTTGGCCCGGTTGTCCTGAATCGTCACGGCACGCCTGCCATGATCGGTCCGCAGCGACCCGTAGAGCCGCCGGTAGTAGTTCTCCAAGGCGGGCAGGTCGTCCGGGTCGGCCCGCCCGGGCCCGAAGCACAACCGTGTCTCCGCGACCGGAGTCGCATAGTTCGGTGGGGCGCCCGCGCCGTCGGCGTCGAACACGACGCCGCGGCCGGGCGCGGCGCGGCGGCCTTCCCGGTTGGCCCGGCCGGCTGCCTGTTGGATCGAGTCGGCAGGGGCGAGGGCACGGAACACAGCCGGGAAGTCGACGTCCACGCCGGCCTCAATGAGCTGCGTCGACACCAGCAGCACCGGCTCGTCGGCAGCGAGCATCCCCCGGACCTCGTCCAGCACCTGGCGGCGATGTGCGGGGCACATCCGGGTTGAAAGATGGCGGACGGTGGCCGAGGTTCGGTCGCGGATCAGGCGGAACATCGAGCGGGCGTCCTTGACCGTGTTGACCACAACGAGCGCTTGCCGCTCGTCAGCGACGCGGTCAGCGACCTCGGCGAGGGTCTGCTTCGGACTTAGCCACCACTCGTAACGGACGCGGCGCAGACGTTGGTAGACCTCGACCGGGTTATGGATCACGTCTGCGATGTCTCGGTCCCGCCACACTTCCAGGTGCTGGAACGCCGGTTGAGTGGCCGAAGCGAGCAGAACCGTGGTTCCGAAATGCTCGGTCAGCAGCGTCAGCCCGTCCAGGATCGGAACCAGCAGATGCACGGGTAGCGCCTGGACCTCGTCCAGGACGATCACCGAGTTCGCCAAACGGTGAACCTTACGGGAGCGGGCAGGTTTGCGGCCGAACAGGGAGTCGAACAGCTGCACGGTCGTCGTCACGACGAATGGCGCATCCCAGTTCTCCGCGCCGAGCCGTGACCGGTGGTCGTCCGGGTCCACCCCGGAGTGGTGCTCGACCACGTTCTCCGCCCCGAGCAGTTCGCGGTAGACCTGCGCGTTCTGCTCGGTGATCGTGACGAAGGGGACGGCGACGATCACCCGCGCCTTGCCGTGGCGGGCGGCGTGGTGCAGCCCGAACGCGGCGGCAGTGATCGTCTTGCCCGAGCCGGTCGGCGCTGGCAGCCGATAGAGACCGGTCGGGCCGGCCGCTTCGGCGACCGCGGCCGCGTACAGCTCGGCCCGCAGCCGGTTGACCTCCGTCGGCGGACGTCCTGCCAGCATCGCGGTGCGGCCGTGCTCGAAACGACGCACCAGGCCCACCATGTCGGTCGGCGGCGCCAGGTTCGGCACCGACAGCCCGGCGAAGTGCGCGCCGGTATCGAGGTGGTCGGCGTCCACCAGCGCGGAGAACGAGAGCCGGATGCCCATCTCCAGGGCACGGGGGTTCGACCACGCAGACGGGATCAGCGGCGGACCATCGATGATCCCGGACGCTTCCGGCAGCACACCGAGCAGCCGCTCCGCAGCGATCGAGTCAACCGGTTGCTGGGCCAGCGACTTGAGATCCTGAAGGCAACCGAGACCACCGTGATGGCCAAGGATGGCCATCGAGGCCTGCCGTGCGGTCGTCAGGAGCAGTGCGGCGCCGAGGTTCTTGTGGTCGATGCCGACCCGGTTGCCGGTCGTTTCCGCTTCGAGCAAGCCAGTCTGCCAGGCGCAACTCGCCTTCCCGGCATCGTGCAACAGCCCCAACGCGGCGGCCAGCTCGCCCGCCCCGAACGGCTCGGCAAACCGCCGCGCGAGGACGCTCGTCGCTCGAAGATGCTCGACCAGCCCATGCCGTCGATGGGAAACGTCAGATCTGCTGTGTGCCCACATCTGGGCCCCACCCCCCGGGAACTCCGATCACTCAGTCGAAGGGGATGCGGCGATCGTTACTGTGGTCGCGTCGTTCCAGGTCGGTTGCGTGCTCAGCTGGGCATGCTGGTGATCCGGGCGGATGCGGCGCGGTCGACCTCGGCCGGTGAGAGATCCAGCAGCCGGTCGATCTGCCGGTCGTCCAGGCCGCGGCTGGACAGCTCGCGGCGGGCGGCCAGCAGGGTCGCGGTGTGCAGGTTCAGCTCCCGACGGGACCTCCGCACGTCGTCGCGGGCCCGCGCCGCCGTGCGCAGTACCGCCAGCGTGGCGTCCAGGTCGGGTACCAGTTGGGCGACCAGCCGCTCGCGCAGCACGTCGTCCGTCGCCGGGTCAGCTGCACCCGCCGCCGGCTCCGGTCCGGCGAGACCGGGCAGGTCCGGGCGTTCAGCTGAACGCGCTCCGTCGTCCGACCAGGCGTCGTCCGACCAGGCATTGCCGGGCCCCCGGTCGTCCGCCGCGGCGCCGGCCGTACCCACCGCCGCGCCGCCGCCCACCGCCGCGCCGCCGCCCACCGCCGCGCTGCCGGCGACCGCGATCGGCTCGGCCACCGGGGGGACGGCGCCCGGCGCGCCGGGGGGGCCGGAGCGCTGGGCCTCCAGGCCGGAGACCTGCCGCAACCGCTGCTCGGGCATCAGCACCAGCGCCACGAAGCCGAGCAGCAGGACCGCCGCGCCGACCACGAACACCAACGACATCGAGTCGGCGAAGCCCTCCAGGAACGGCCGGGCCAGCCGGGGGTCCAGTCGCTGGATGAACGACGAGTCGTCCAGCGAGATCGAGCCGGGCCCGGCACCGGACAGCGCGTCGATCACCCGGGCGTCGTCCGGGTTGGCCCGCACCGCCGGGTCGGTCAGCGCCGCGGCGAACTCGGGCGTGCCGGCCGCCGCGCGGAACGCCGAGGAGATCTTCTCGCCGACCGTGCCGAACAGCAGCGACAGGAACACCGCCGTGCCCAGCGTGCCGCCCAGCTGGCGGAAGAACGTGGCCGACGCGGTGGCCACCCCCATGTCGCTCGGTGGCATCGCGCTCTGGATCGCCAGGGTCAGCGGCTGCATGGTGCAGCCCAGCCCCCAGCCGAAGACCACCATGTACAGCGCGGCCTGCCAGAACGGGGTGTCCACCCCGATCCGGGACAGCAGCAGCAGCCCCACCATCATCAGCGCGGTACCGAGCAGCGGCCAGCGCCACAGCCGGCCGGTGCGCGAGATGATCTGTCCGGAGGTGATCGACATCGACATGATGCCGAACATCAGCGGCAGGGTGAGCAGCCCGGCCTGGGTCGGCGAGGCGCCCTTGACGATCTGCAGGTACAGCGGCAGCGCGGCGATCGCGCCGAACATGCCCATGCCGGCGATCACCGAGGCCAGCGTGCCCAGCCCGAACACCCGGACCCGGAAGAACCGCGGCGGCAGCAGCGCGTCGTCGCCGTAGCGCCGCTCGATGAACACGAACAGCAGCAGCCCCAGCGCCCCGACCAGGTAGCAGGCCTGCGACGCGGGCGAGGTCCATCCCCACTCCCGCCCCTGCTCGGCGACCAGCAGTAGCGGCGCCACGCCGGTGACCAGGGCGAGCGCGCCCGGCCAGTCGATCCGGTGCGGCCGCTTCCGGTGCGGGATGTTCAGCACCCGCATCACGATCAGCAGCGCGATCACGCCCACCGGCAGGTTGATGCCGAACACCCACCGCCACCCGGCGATGCCCAGGATCTCGTCCTGGCCGGCCAGGAAACCACCGACCAGCGGACCGATCACGCTGGAGGTGCCGAACACCGCGACGAAGTAGCCCTGGTACTTGGCCCGCTCCCGGGGCGCGACGATGTCGCCGATGATGGTCAGGGCCAGGGAGAACAGCCCGCCGGCGCCGAGCCCCTGCAACCCGCGGAACGCCGCCAGCTGGTACATCGACTGGGCGAGCATGCAGGCCAGCGAGCCGACCATGAACAGCGAGATGGCGAACAGGAACAGCGGCTTGCGCCCGTAGATGTCGGACAGCTTGCCGTACAGCGGGGTGGTCACCGTCGAGGTGATCAGGTAGGCGGTGGTCACCGAGGCCTGCAGGCTCAGCCCGTTGAGGTCGTCGGCGATGGTGCGTACCGAGGTGGCCACGATGGTCTGGTCCAGCGCGGCCAGGAACATCCCGGCCATCAGCCCGGCGAAGATGGCCAGGATCTGGCGGTGGCTCAGCAGCGGTGGCTGCTCCGGTGCCTGCTCGGGTGCGGGGGTCGTCGACCCGGTCGTGCTCGTGGTCATGTATGGGTGTCCCTCAGGTGGTACCGCTCGAAGTCGTCGTTGAACCGGCCGACCAGCTCGCACAGCGCGCGGCGGTCGGCCTCGGGCCAGTGCGCGAGGAGTTCGGCGAAGTGCCGGTTGCGGGCGCGGCGCTTGTCCTCGAAGGTGCGCACGCCCAGCTCGGTGGCCGCCAGCAGGCTGGCCCGGCCGTCGCTGGGGTCGGGCCGGCGGGCCACCAGGCCGAGCCGCACCAGCTGGGTGGCCTGCCGGCTGACCGTGGAGATGTCGGAGTGTACGGCGTCGGCCAGCGCGCTGAGCCGCTGCGGCCCGGTCTTCACCAGGGCGACCAACAGCAGGTACGCCGCGCGCTCCAACCCGTCGCCCTGCTGCGCGACGTAGCGGGTGTGCGCCCGCTCGAACAGCCTGGTGAGCCGGATCAGCTCGCCGCTGAGCTGCTCGTACTCGGCCTCCGGCCCGCTCAGTGCGGGCGCCTGCACGGTATCCACCGGCGACCATCTCCCGTCCACGTCGGGCCGAACTCCGTCGAGCCCCGTCGGTTTGCTTGTCGCATACAACCACTTGCTCGTTACAAGCATGCATGTGGTCGAGGTAGTCCCACCAGCCTCAGCTCATTAGGCTGCCCGGTATGGAGGAGTCGGATTTCCAGGACGTGCTGGCGTCGGTGCGGCGGTTCGTCCGCGAGCGGGTGGTGCCGATCGAGGCCGAGATCGACGAAAAGGACGAGATCCCGGAGCCGATCCGGGACGCCTGCAAGTCGATGGGTCTCTACGGGTTCGCCATCCCCGAGCAGTACGGCGGGCTCGGGCTGCCACTGAGCCAGGAGGTGCGGCTGGTCTTCGAGCTCGGTTACACCACGCCGGCGCTGCGCTCCATGTTCGGCACCAACAACGGGATCGCCGGGCACGTGCTGCTCGAGGGCGGCACCGAGGAGCAGAAGAACGAGTGGCTGCCGAAACTGGCCAGCGGCGAGCTCACCGCCTCGTTCGCCCTCACCGAGGACGACGCCGGCTCCGACCCGTCCGGCCTGGCCACCACCGCGCGCCGGGAGGGTGACCGCTGGGTGCTCAACGGGTCGAAGCGCTACATCACCAACGCCCCGCTGGCCGAGGTGTTCATGGTGTTCGCCCGCACCGACCCTGACGGCCCCGCGCAGCGCGGGATCTCCGCGTTCCTGGTGCCCCGGGGTGCGCCCGGGCTGAGCGTTGGTCCCCGGGACCACAAGATGGGCCAGTTCGGCGCCTGGACCTCCGACGTGTACCTGGACGAGGTGACCGTCGGCGCCGGCGCGCTGATCGGCGGCGAGGACGGCCTGCACCGCGGCTTCGTCACCGCGATGCGCTGCCTGGCGCACGGCCGCGCGCACATCGCCGCGATGTGCGTCGGGATGGCCGAGAGACTGGTCGACGAGTCGGTGACGTTCGCCCGGGAACGCGAGCAGGGCGGCCGCAAGATCGGCGGGTACCAGCTTGTCCAGGGCCTGGTCGCGGATTCGGTGACCGACTACCGGGCCGGCCGGGCGCTCGTCCAGGCGGCCGCCGCCGCGTTCGACGACGGCAGCGACACCGTCGTCGGGCCGTCCAGCGCGAAGTACTTCGCCTCGGAGATGGTCGGCCGGGTCGCCGACCGCGCTGTGCAGATCCACGGCGGGGCCGGCTACATGCGCGGCGTCGCGGTCGAGCGGTTCTACCGCGACGCCCGGCTGTTCCGGATCTACGAGGGCACCAGCCAGATCCAGCAGGTGATCATCGCCCGCGGCGTCCTCGGCAAGCTCTGACCGGGGTCACCGACCGCCGACACCAACCGCGTGACTCGCGGGCACGAAGTGCGTGACTCGCGGGGGAGTGCGCTCAGGGGAGGGGGGTGAACGGGCGCTCGGGCCACCAGGGGTAGACCGGGGGTAGGTCGGCGGGGACCCGGCCGGGGTAGCGCGCCGGCCGCTTCTCCAGGAACGACTCCACGCCCTCGCGCGCGTCCGGGCCGTGGCCCACCTGGGTCAGCGCGCGCGACTCCACCCGGTTGGCCTCGATCGGGTGGTCCGCGCCGAGCATCCGCCACATCAGCTGCTTGATCACCGTCACCGACACCGGGGCGGCCTCGGCGATCTCCCGGGCCAGCTCCAGTGCGGCGCCCAGCAGCTCGTCGGCCGGGTGCACCGAGCGGACCAGGCGGGCCTCCAGCGCCTCGGCCGCGCCGAACAGCCGGCCGGTCATCGTCCACTCCAGCGCCCGGGAGATGCCCACGACCCGGGGCAGGAACCAGCTCGTGCAGCCCTCGGCGGTGATGCCGCGCCGGGCGAACACGAAGCCCATCTTCGCGGTGTCCGCGATCAACCGGATGTCCATCGGCAGGGTCATGGACGCGCCGATGCCGACCGCCGGACCGTTGATCGCGGCGATCACCGGTTTGCCGCACTCGAAGGTGCGCAGGTTGAGCGCGCCGCCGATGTCCTGGTGGTCCGGGTCGTCCAGGGCGAACGTCTTGCCGGCCGCGGCCAGATCGGCTCCGGCGCAGAAGGCCCGCCCGGCACCGGTGACCACCAGCACCCGCACGTCGTTGTCCACGTCCGCCTCGTCGTACATCCGGGTCAGGTCGTCGTACATCTGCGGGGTGTAGGCGTTGAGCCGCTCCGGCCGGTTCAACCGGACCAGCTGGACGCCGACCGGGACGTCGCCACCGCGCTCGATCTCAAGGGTCTCGTAGCTCACGAACCGGACTTTAGCCGCTGCCGCGTCGCCGTGATCCCGACCGTTTACGTTCTGACGAAACCTTTGGGCAGGTCAGTGCCG
Organism: Pseudonocardia sp.; assembly: GCA_029263115.1. Classification (GTDB taxonomy): domain Bacteria; phylum Actinomycetota; class Actinomycetes; order Mycobacteriales; family Pseudonocardiaceae; genus Pseudonocardia. The sequence continues at coordinate 12,690 of JAJCYC010000152.1, forward strand.
TGGTCGGTCCCGACGTCAGGCGGTACGCCGATCCGGTACCGGGTCACCCGAGTAGGCGAGTTGCCCTCCGGCATCTGTTCGATCTACCGTTGAGACGGTTCGGACAGCCGAGCCCGGTGTGTACCTGTCCGCCGGTGCCAGGGTCACGGGCCGTGAGGTCCCGGTGTGAAGTCGCCACGGGGACCAGGTCTCCTCCTCGCCTGGTTGAGTCCGCGCACGACGCGGGCCCCCGTACGTCTGGGTCACTCTGCGATGAACGCATACGCGTCCGCTCCGTCCCTGCTTCCCGCCCCGGCCCCGTCCGCCGCCGGCTCGCCGGCGTTGGTCCGGTTCACCGTGACCGGGCTGCTGGCCACCATCGACGCCCACCGCACCGGCCGACTGTCGCTGGCCCGGTTCTGCTGGGAGCTGTCCACCCGGATCGACCAGTTGGCCACCCTGGGCGCCCCGGCGCGGGTGGTGACCCGTCTGCGGTGGCTGCACCGGTCCGTCGAGCGGCTGACGACCGAGCTGGCCGCCGTCGGCGGGCACGAACTCTCCCGCCACCAGCGGGACTCGCTGGCCGCCACCGTGGCGGCGCTGCGCGCCGTGCTGGCCACCCTGAACCCCGGCCCGCTCGACCCGGGCGGCGCCGGCCGACCCGCGTCGCCGGTCATGGCCACGCGGTCCGGGTTGGCAGCGCCGTCTCGGTTGGCCGCGTGACCGTGACCGGGGTCCGGCCGCGGTCACCGGACCGGTCACCGGCGGCGGCCACCGGTCACCAGAGCGGCCAGCCGCAGCTCCGATCACCGGCGCCGCAGACCTCGGTGGCCGCTACCCGCTGCCGTAGGGGCGGGTGAGGATCTCCAGGTAGTGCCCGTCCGGGCTCGGGAAGTAGCAGCCCCGCCCGCCGTCGTTGGTGTTGATCTCGCCGGGGTGGTTCTGCGTGGGGTCGGCCCAGTAGTCCAGGCCGCGGGCGGTGATCCGGCCGAACACCTCGTCGAACTCGCGCTCGCTGATCAGGAACGCGTAGTGCTGCGAGGGGATGTCGCCGTCCGTACTGATGAAGTCCAGACTCATGTTGTTCGCCAGTTCGACGACCATGAACGGCCCGAACGCTGTCGGCGCCGGCAGCCCGAGCAGTTCGGCGAGGTCGGCGGCGGACGCCTCCTTGTCCCGGGAGGCCACGATGGTGTGGTTCAGCTCGACAGCCATGCCCCCGACGCTACGCCCGGCGGCCCGGGACCGCAGACGCCATTTCGGCCGGGTCGGCGCCGGTCAGCGGGTCGAGCCAGGCCGGGGGCGCCGATCAGCCGCGGTCGAACTCGGCGCGGCCGGCCGGGGTCAACCGGGCGGGCGCGCGGCCGGCGCCGGGCGTCGGCACGGCCAGCAGACCGGCCTGCAGCAGCCGTAGCGCAGCTCCGGTGTCGCAGAACACCCGGCCGTCCACCCAGAGCACCGGTAGCGAACCGGACAGCAGTTCACAGCGGCCGGCGGCGACCGCGCGCAGCAGCGCCACGTCGCGCCCGCACACCGGTCGGTCGGTGACCTCGGACATCTGGGACTCCCCTCGGGTGGGCGAGGGGTCAGTGTGACCAGCGGCACCCGGCGGTCGCCTCGTCTGGTTAGACGAAACGGCCGCCGTGTCCGATCTGTGACGCGGGTCCGATCTGCGACGTGTGCCGGCCAGCTCGGTCATCCCGACCCTCCTCGGTTGATCTCTACCGGGATGATCGGCGCCGCGGCCGGTGGTGTTTCAGGTCACCGGGCCATTTCCCACGTTATGAGAGCCGCTCGAAGATCGCGGTGAGGCCCTGCCCGCCGCCGATGCACATGGTCTCCAGGCCGTACCGCGCCTCGCGGCGGTCCAGCTCGCGCAGCATGCTGGCCAGGATCCGCCCGCCGGTGGCGCCGACCGGGTGGCCGAGCGAGATGCCGGAGCCGTTGACGTTGAACCGCTCGTCGCCGGCCGGGTCCAGCTTCCATTCCCGGGTGCACGCCAGCACCTGGGCGGCGAACGCCTCGTTCAGCTCGATCAGGTCCATGTCGTTCATCGACAGCCCGGCGCGCTCCAGCGCCTTCGCCGACGACGGCACCGGGCCGATGCCCATGGTCTTCGGCGGCACCCCGGCCACCGCCCAGGACACCAGCCGGGCCAGCGGCCGCAACCCGTGCTCGGCGGCCTTCTCCGGGGTGGTGACGATGCACAGTGCGGCGCCGTCGTTCTGCCCGGACGCGTTGCCGGCGGTCACCGTCGACTCCGGGTCGGACCTGCCCAGGATCGGCTTGAGCTTCGCCAGGGTCTCCATCGAGGTGTCCGGGCGGATGTGCTCGTCGGAGTCCACTGTGATGTTTCCGGCGTCGCGCCTCCGGCCGGGCACGGTGACCGGGACGATCTCGTCGGCGAACTTCCCGGCCGCGGCGGCCGCGGCGGCCTTGCGGTGGCTGGCGACGGCCAGCTCGTCCTGCTCGTCGCGCGGGATCGAGTACTCCCTGCGCAGGTTCTCCGCCGTCTCGATCATTCCGCCGGGCACCGGGAAGTTCACCCCGCCGGCGGTGACCCGGCCCCGGGCCAGCGCGTCGTGCAGCGCCACGGATGGCGCCCCCTTGATCCCCCAGCGCATCGAGGTGGAGTAGAACGGCGCGTTGCTCATCGACTCCGCGCCACCGGCGAACACCAGCTCGGCGACCCCGGTCTGCACCTGCATGGCGCCGAGCAGGACGGCCTGCAGCCCGGAGCCGCAGCGGCGGTCCAGCTGCAGCCCGGTGACCGACACCGGCAGCCCGGCGTCCAGCGCCACCACCCGGCCGAACGCCGGGGCGTCCATCGTCGGGTAGCAGTTGCCCATGATCACGTCGTCGACCGCGTCCACCGGCAGCCCGGTGCGCTCGATCAACGCCCGCGCCACCGCCGCGCCCAGGGCGTGCGCCGGAAGGTCCTTGAAGCCCCCGCCGAAGCCGCCCACCGGGGTGCGCAGCGGCTCGCAGACGACCGCCGTACCGAGCGTGCCCGCCATCAGAAGTAGTACCGGACGAGCGTCTCGGCGACGGCGGCCGGCCGTTCGCTGCCCTCGATCTCGATCGTCGCCCGCACCACCAGTTGCACGCCGCCGCCGGCCACATCGACGATCTCGAGGAGCTCGTAGCTGCCCCGGACCTTGCTGCCCACCGGGACCGGTGAGGTGAACCGGACCTTGTTCAGGCCGTAGTTGACGCCCATCTTGACGTTGTCGACCTGGTAGGCGGTCTTGCTCAGCACCGGGTTGAGCGAAAGCGTCAGGAAGCCGTGCGCGATGGTGGTGCCGAACGGGCCGTCCTTGGCCTTCGCCGGGTCGACGTGGATCCACTGATGGTCGCCGGTGGCCTCGGCGAATGTGTCGATCTGCTTCTGGTCGACGGTCAGCCAGTCGCCGGTGCCGATGTGGGTGCCGACGGCCGCCTTGAGGTCCTCGACGCTGCTGAAGGTTCGCATTCTGCCTCGCTTCGCTCGGCCCGTGCGTGACGAGTGCGACCGTGGCCGCACCCATCACTCACGGGTGCTGTAACATGTTCCGGCCGCCGGCGACCTCGAGCACGCCGCCGGTCATGGGCGTCCCACGCCCGCTGCGGCATGGCCTCGGTCACGGCGGTGCGGATCAGCCAACCACGCCGCCCGGGATCTGCCGAGCACTCAACGGTGTTGGTTTCGCCTCATCTGGTGGCCCTCAGCAGCTGGTCGAGCCGGGTGGCCAGGCGCGGGGCGTCCAGCGGGAACACCGACACCGAGCCGCCGGATTCCGGGCGGCGCACCGTGCCGATCCAGCCGGAGTCGGCCCGGTGGAACCCGATCGCCCACGGGCCGGGGTGGCGGCGGCCCTCGACGATCCCGGTGACTCCGAACTGCCCGATGTCGTGCACCTCGCCGAATGCCCGGGCCAGGCCGGTGGAATCCGCCTTCGGCCACCCCCGGCCGGCCAGCTCGTCGGCCACCGCCCACACCGACCGGCGTGGACCGGCCGCCCGCAACGCCTCGTCCAGCACGTCGGCCGGGATGCTCACCGGCCGCACCGCGCCCGGCGTCATCGGGCCGACCAGCGCGACCAGCCTGGGCACCACCTCCGCCGGCCGTATCCCCACCGTCCACACCTGACCTCCCTGCCGCGCGGCCACCACGGCGCGGCCGCCGGAGATCGCGGCCCGGGCGGCACGTCCGCCGCCGAGCAGCAGGTCGATCTCCTGGCGCGGGTGGACCAGGACGCCGAGCAGGTCCGCCACCATCGGGTGCGGACGGTCCCGGGCCAGGCCCCGGCGGCGCAGTCCGACCAGCACCCCGTCCAGCACCCGCCGCCGCTCGGTGTGCGTGCGCCCGGGGCTGGGCAGGATCCAGCCGACCGGCCGCTCGCCGAGCCCGAGCAGCTCCCAGCAGGCGTCGAACTCGACCTCGCTCAGCCGCAGCTCGCGCGGCCGGCCCGGGGTGTCCGGCGCCCCTGCCGGGTGCGGCCGGCGCAGGTCCGCGGGGCTGTTCACCAGTCGTCCTCCTCGCGGCGTACGCCGAGCACCGGCGGGGTGATGTCGAGGTGCTCGACCTGGAACGGCTCGTCGCTGGGGATGAACGTCTGGTTGCGGTGCGAGCGCTCCTGGCCGCCCGACCCGCCGCCCATGCCCATCGGCGGCGCCCCGGTGAGCCCAGCCATGCCGGGACCGCGTCCCGCCGCGGCCCGGGAGGCACCCGGGTCGGCGCCGCCGTAGGAGCCGGGGGACTGCCCGGCGGGTGGCCCGCCCCGGGGCGGCGGATGTCCGTACCCGCCGGGGTAACCGTCGGGGCGTCCGCCGTGGCCGCCTCTGGCGCCCGCTGTTGCGGCCCCGCCGATCCGGCTCCCGCGAGCGCCGGGGGCGGCGCACGGTCGGTACGGCGCCGGCGGCGTTCCGACCGGGCCACCATGGGCACCGGGCACCGGCCCCGGGGATCCGCCGACCGGTTGGCCGGCCTGCGGGTTGAGCGGCGTCCACCCGGCATCGGCGGTCGGTGCGGTGGTCGGTGCGGCGGCCCCCTCGGTACCGGCTCCGGCGCCCGGGGCCGCGCCGCTGCCGGAGCTTGCGCCGCCGCTGGTGCCCGCGCCGGCGCCCGGGGACGCGCCGGCGCCGCCGGGTGCGCTCACCCCGGACCCGCCGCCGGGAACCCCCGCGTCCGCCGGACCCGTGCCGGCGGCCAGCGCCGGTGGCTCGGCGGCCAGCGGGAAGGACTGCAGTGCCGCGCGGGTGGTCTGCTGGTGCAGGGTGAGCGCGGCGTTGGCCTGGGCGTCCAGCCCGGCGGCTGCTGCGAGCCGGCGGCTGTGGTCGGACTGCAGGCCGACCAGCGCGCCGTAGCCACCGGTCGCCGCGTCCAGCGCCCGGCCGCCGCCGGACTGGACGCCGACGTCGGGCGGTGGCGGGATGTTCGGCTTCATCGCGGTGAACGAGGCGCCGTAGGAGTCCATGCTGCCGCCGCCACCGGTGACCGTCTGCCCGGCGCCGGAGACCCAGTCGGCGAGGCGGGTGGTCGCTGCCGCCGCCGCGTCGGCCGAGGCACCCCGCCAGCTGACCCCGAGCCGGGCGAGCTGTGCGTGTACCGCGCGGTGCGACTCGGTGTAGCGGGCGCTCAGGCCACGCAGCGCGTCCACCCCGGGCTGTACGGCAGCGGCGCCCTGACCGGTCTGCATCCAGGCGAACTTCTGCGCGAGCGGGAACCCCGCCCAGCGGTAGTCGCCGATGTCCTCGGCGTAGCAGGCGTCGTCGGCCATCGTGCCCCGCTACCTCGTCGTGGCCAGCAGGTTGCGCATGATGCCCTCGGCGGCGGTGCGCGCCCGCTGGCACATCAGCTCGTGCCTCGCGCCGGGTTCGTCGGCGATCGTGTTCAGGTACGTAACCCAGAGACCCTGGTTTGGCGCTACGTCGACCCGGACGCCGCAGTTGAACTCCCGGCCGTACATGGAGTCGGACACCTCGACCGCCCCGAACCCGGCCACGGTGGTCACCTGAGCACCGGATGCCGTCAGCGCGTTCCGGGTGTCCTGGTTGGTCACCGTGAACACCCCGAGGCTGCCGCTTGGCCGTTGCAGGACGCTGCGATCCCAGGCGCACACCCGGACGCCAGGAACGCCGGTGTCGACAGTCCGAGGGTTGGCTGGCACACCGGCCTCTCTTAACACCTCCGGCGTAGGGAGGGCGCAGGGGTCCAGACCGTCCATTCTGATCTCCCGCGGACGAGGGGCAAACGGGTCGGCCGGTACGACGATCGACGGTGGCTGCTGGGCGGGCTGAGGAAGCAGACCGCAGCCGGTCAGCCCGGCGAGCAAGCCCACCGCAGCGGCGCTCACAACCTGTGCGCGGGTCATGCTCGGCTGGCCTGATCGGTGCGGGGCCGAAACGAGTCGGCGATCCGTTGTTCAGCGATGCCGAAGGTCCGCGCGGTCGCGGCCAGTTGGTCGGCCAGGTCGAGAAGTCGCTGGACGTACTGGTGGGCCGGTGTCACCACATTCTCCCGGATCTTCTTGGTGAACAGCTCCTGGGCGTCCCGGGAGATCGGGTCTCCGCCGCACAGGCCGATTGCCGCGCGGTGAAGGAAGTTGTCCGCGATGAACCGCTGGAAGCTTTCGGCTTCGGTGAGCAGGACGGCGCGGGCCTGCAACACGTTCTCCGGGGTCACTCGTATGACGTCACTGCCGCCGGCGGGCTGGGTGGACATGGGCGTCACGATAGAACGCCCGCCGATCACCGTGGGGCCGATCGCGAGAAACCTCCGGCGATCACGGCTAGCCTCGCGGGCATGCCTGGATCCCTGCTCGGTACCGAAGTCCGCCGGCTCGAGGACCCCGAGTTGATGCGCGGTGAGGGTACCTTCGTCGACAATCTCGACCTCGGTGCCGGCCTGCTGCACCTCGCGTTCGTTCGTTCGCCGCTGGCGCACGCCACGATCACCGGGATCGACGCCGACCCGGCCCGCAAGTCGCCGGGCGTGGTCGCGGTGTACACCGCCGAGGATCTCGGCATCCCCGCGCACCACTCGTTCATGGCGGTCAACAAGGCGTGCGCCCGGCCGCCACTGGCCGTGGGCAAGGTGCGCTTCGTCGGCGACATCGTGGCCGTGGTGATCGCCGAGTCCACGGCGCAGGCGGTGGATGCCATCGAGCTGGTCGAGGTCGACTACGACCCGCTGCCGGTCGCGGTCGACCCGGAGGCGGCGCTGGAGTCCGGCGCGCCCGCGCAGTTCGAGGAGCTGGGCTCCAACCTGGCCGCCGGCATCCGGTCCGAACCGCACGACGACCCGCTGGCCGACGCCGAGGTCGTGGTCCGCGCCCGGATCGAGAACCAGCGCCTGGCAGTGGTGCCGATGGAGGGCAACGCGATCGCCGTACTTCCGGGTGCGGAGGGCGACGAGCACCAGCTGACCGTGTACGTGTCGACCCAGATGCCGCACGCCTGGCGCCGCACGGCGGCCAAGCTGTTCGGGCTCGCCCCTACGTCGATCCGGGTGGTCGCCCCGCACGTCGGTGGCGGCTTCGGCGGTAAGGCCGGCATCGTGCCCGAGCACTCGATCGCGGTGGCGGCGGCCCGGGCTCTGGACCAGCCGGTGAAGTGGTCGGAGACCCGCTCGGAGAACCTGACCGGCATGCCGCACGGGCGCGCCCAGGTGCAGTACGCCGAGCTGGGGCTACGCCTCGACGGCACCATCACCGGCCTGCGGGTGCGGCTGATCGGCGATGCCGGGGCGTACGCCGGGTTCGGCGGCGCGCTGGCGATGGGCCCGAGCTACTCGATGGCCCAGGGCGTCTACCGTATCCCGAAGATCGGCTTCGACGTGGCGGTGGCGCTCACCAACACCACCCCGGTCGGCGCGTTCCGCGGCGCCGGCCGGCCCGAGGCGTCCGCGCTGCTGGAGCGGGTGATGGACCTTGCCGCGGTGGAGCTGGGCATCGACCCGGCAGAGATCCGCCGGCGCAACTTCCTGACCCCCGACCAGTTCCCGTTCACGACCGTCGTCGGCACCACCTACGACAGCGGTGACTACACCGCGCCGCTGGACAAGGTGCTGGAGCTGGCCGACTACGCCGGGCTGCGCGCCGAGCAGGCCCGCCGTCGTGAGTCCGGCGACCGGTGGCAACTGGGCATCGGGCTGGCCTCCTACGTGGAGATCACGGCGGGTGGCGCGGCGAGCGAATGGGGCTCGGTCACCGTGCACGACGACGGCACCGCGACCGCGTCGGTCGGCACCTCGGGGCACGGCCAGGGCCATCCGACCTCGTTCGCCATGCTGGTGTCGGACAAGCTGGGCATCCCGATGGAGTCGATCAAGTTCGTGCAGGCCGACACCGCCGTGGTGCCGCGCGGCGGGGGCACCGGCGGCTCCCGGTCGCTGCAGCTGGGCGGCAGCGCGGTGTACGCCGCGGCCGACAAGGTGCTCGAGCAGGCCCGGGAACTGGCCGCCGAGCTGCTGGAGGCCTCGGTGGACGACATCGAGGTGGTCGGCGCCGACGACGGCACAGGCGCCGGGCTCGGGGTGGCCGGGGTGCCGGACCGGACGATCAGCTGGGCGCGGCTGGCCGCCGCCGGCGCCGAGCGGGGCAACCCGCTGGCCTCGGCGCTGGACGTCAAGCAGGACGGCGCGACGTTCCCGTTCGGCAGCCACGTCGCGGTGGTCGAGGTGGACACCGAGACCGGGTACGTGCGCCCCGTGCGACACGTCGCGGTGGACGACTGCGGCCGGGTGCTCAACCCGCTGATCGTGCGCGGCCAGCAGCACGGCGGCATCGCCCAGGGCATCGCGCAGGCGCTGTGGGAGCACTACACCTTCGACGCCGACGGCAACCCGACCACCGGCACGCTCGCCGACTACACCATCCCCACCGCCGCCGACCTGCCACCGTACGAGGTGGCCAGCACCGAGACCCCGACCCCGCTGAACGAGCTCGGCGCCAAGGGCATCGGCGAGGCCGCCACCATCGGCGCCACCCCGGCCGTGCAGAACGCGGTGGTCGACGCGTTGGCGCACCTCGGGGTCCGGCACGTCGACATGCCCTGCACCCCGCAGCGGGTGTGGCGGGCGATCCAGGCCGCCGCCGCGGGGCCGACCGACCCGTGGCGGGAGCCGCCGTCGATCTTCGAGACGCTGCCGATCCGGGGCCGGACCGAGAAGCTGGAGACCGCCGACATCTGAGGCCGTGGGTGGCGGCTCCGTACCATGTCGGTCATGGGCTCGGTGCTGTCGGTGCTGGTCGAGGACGGAGAGTCACCGCCGCGAGATGGTGGCCTACTGCTACCGGATGCTGGGCTGGGCGGCTGAGGCCGAGGACGCCGCGCAGGAGACGCTGGTGCGGGCCTGGAAGGGCGGCGACCGGTTCGAGGAGCGCTCGTCGCTGCGCTCATGGCTGTACAAGATCGCCACCAACGTGTGCGTCGACATGCAGCGGGCCCCGCAGCGCGGGGCGTTGCCGATGGACCTGAGCGGGCCGTCCACCGGCGGCGCCGAGGTGAACATCGGCGTCCCGCTGGAGGAGACGGTCTGGATCTCCCCGATCCACGACTCCCGGGTGCTGGGCGGCTGCCGGCCGAGCTCACCGGGTAGCGGGCCCGGTCGTCCAGCACAACCGGGTGCGGCTGACGGCCGACCCGCCCGCCGAGACCCGCACCTCGACGGTGAGGCCACGCGGGGTCCACGAACATCGGACGCAGCCCGGGCCCGGAACTGGTCGGTCGCCGCCGCGACCCGCGCGGCCCGCCGCGTTCCGCCAGGCGCTGAAGTACGGGACCGACGGCGACACCGCGCTGCCGTCCGGGGTGCTGCACCTGCGGTACGCCCCGGCGGTGGGCCGGGGCCGGCTGAGGTCGGGCCCGACAGCACTCACCGCCCTCCCACCGCAAGCAGGCAACCGGGATGCCCCGCACTCCGCCGGGAGATAGGGTGGGCCGGTGGGTGCGGACGGGTTCGCCGGTGACGGGGCGAACGCATACTCCGCCACCGGCCACGGCACGTCGGTCGCCGCCGGGTTGGCCGCGCTGGCCGCCGCCGCCCCGGACGCCCCAGCCGTGACCTGCGGCGACACCACCATCACCCGGGCGGAGCTGCTCGCAGCCACTCGCCGGCTGGCCGCCCGGCTGGCCGCCGGCGGAGTCGGGCAGGGCGATCTGGTGACGATCGGGCTGCCCAACGGCGTGGAGTTCTACGTCGCGGTGGTCGCGGCCTGGACGCTCGGCGCCGTGCCGCAGCCGGTGTCCGCCCGCCTCCCGGCGGCGGAGCTGGCCGGGTTGCTGGAGCTGGCCGACCCGCCGGTGGTGATCGGGCTGGCCCCCCCGACGGCCGGTCCTGGCTCCCGCCCGGCTTCCTGGCCGAGACCCCCGAGACCCCCGAGACCGGTCCGGCGCTGCCGGACCCGCCGATCCCGCCGTCCTGGAAGGCGCCCACCTCCGGCGGCAGCACGGGGCGACCGAAGATCATCCTGGCCGGCGGGGCGGGCACCGTCGAGGTGATCAGCGCGCGGGCCGGCGCGCTGCGGATCACCGCCGACTCGGTGTTCCTGGTGACCGCGCCGCTCTACCACAACGCGCCGTTCACGCTCTCGCTGATCAGCCTGGTGATGGGCGGGCACGTGGTGGTGATGCCGAGGTTCGACCCGGCCGACGTGCTCGAGCACGTCGCGCGGCACCGGGTGAGCTGGTGGTACCTGGTGCCCACCCTGATGGGCCGGATCCTGCGGCTGCCCGGTCCGGTGCGCGCCGCCGCCGACCTGTCCAGCGTGCGCACCCTGCTGCACGTCGGCGCGCCCTGCCCGGAGCACGTCAAACGGGCCTGGTTGGGGTGGCTGCCGCCGGAGACTGTCGTCGAGTTGTACGGCGGGACCGAGTCGCTCGCCGTCTGCATGATCGACGGTGTGGACTGGCTGCGGCACCCCGGATCGGTCGGCCGCCCGGTGTCCGGTGAGATCATGATCGGTGACGAGGACGGCCGGCCGCTGCCGCCGGGCGAGGTGGGCGAGGTGTGGCAGCGCCCGCCGGCCGGCGTGCGCACCTACCGCTACCTCGGCGCGCGGGCCCGCCGCCGCGGCAGCTGGGAGTCGATCGGCGACCTGGGCCGGCAGGACGCCGAGGGCTACCTCTACCTCACCGACCGCCGCGAGGACATGGTGCTGGTCGGCGGGGCGAACGTGTACCCGGCGGAGGTGGAGGCGGCGCTGTCCGAACATCCGGCGGTGCTGTCCAGCGCGGTGATCGGGCTGCCCGACACCGATCCGGACACCGACCTGGGCAACGTGGTGCACGCGATCGTCCAGCTGTCCGGGCGGGTGTCCGACGAGGCGCTGCTGGCCCACCTGCGTACCCGGCTGGCGCCGTACAAGCTGCCGCGTTCGATCGAACGCACCGACGAACCGCTGCGCGACGACGCCGGGAAGGTCCGTCGCTCGGCGCTGCGGGCCGCCCGGTTGCCCGGCGCTGTTCCCGGCTGACCAGCGGTAATTCTCTCGCGTCCGACCGGGGGTCGGCGGGTAGCGTCGGGCGGGTGACCGATCAGCGCCGAGGCACCTGGTACGCGGTCGCCGCCTACGGGCTGTGGGGTCTGCTCCCGCTGTACCTGCTCGCGCTGGCCCCGGCCGGCCCGCCGGAGATCCTCACCCACCGGATCATCTGGTCGTTCCTGTTGCTGGTCGGGGTGCTGGTGGTGTTGCGCCGGTGGCGGGGGCGGGCGGTCTGGCCGCGCGCGGTGTGGCGGCGGCCGGGGGTGCTCGGCGGGTTGACTCTCGCCGCGCTGCTGATCGCGGTGAACTGGATTCTCTACATCTACGGCGCCACCACCGCCCGGGTGGTCGAGGTGTCGCTGGGCTACTTCATCAACCCACTGGTCTCGGTGCTGCTCGGTGTGGTCATCCTGCGCGAGCGGCTGCGCCCCGGCCAGTGGATCGCGGTCGGCGTGGGCGCGGTCGCGGTCGGCGTGCTGACCGTCGACTACGGCCGGCTGCCCTGGTTGGCGCTGGTGCTGGCGTTCAGCTTCGGGCTGTACGGGCTGATCAAGAAGTTGGTCGGCGCGCCCGCCGTGGAGGGCATGACGATCGAGACGGCGGTGCTCCTCCTGCCGGCGGCGGTGTTCCTGGGCTGGGCCGAGCTGGCCGGGCGGGCGGCGTTCGGCCAGGTGTCGGCGGTGAACACCGCGCTGCTGGTCGGCTGCGGGGTGATCACCGCGGTACCGCTGCTGCTGTTCGCCGGCGCGGCGAACCGGGTGTCGCTGACGGTGCTCGGCATCACCCAGTACCTGGCGCCCACCCTGCAACTGCTGATCGGGGTGCTGGTGCTGGGCGAGCCGATGCCGCCGGCCCGGCTGGTCGGGTTCGGGCTGGTCTGGGCCGCGCTGGTGATCTTCACGGTGGACGCGGTGGCGCATGTCAGACGGTCGGCCAGGCCGTCCGACCTGCACCCGCCGGTCCCCGCCTGAGCGCGGCGCCGATCAGCAGGCCCGCCTCAGCCCACGGTCTCGCCCCGCGCGCCCGCCCGGGTCCGGGCCGGATTGACCTCCCGCTCGGGGTGGCGCCGCAGGTACTCCTGTTCGAGATCTCCGGTGCGCATGGAGTGCTCGCGCAGCGCGTGCGGCGACCCGTGCAGGAACGTGTCGTTGCGGGTGCGGTGCAGGTGCTCGAGTTCGCGCAGCAGGTCGACCTCGTGGAGGTCCTGGGGATCGCCGGACATCTGACACCTCTTCCGTCACGGGGCACGGGTCCACTCCAGGGTCCCGGCGATGGCGGGCCGGCGCAATCCGGGAATCAGGCGGACCGGCGACGCGCCGGGCCCGTCAGGTGCCGGCCGAACCGATCACCGCGAAACGAAGATCGTCTCACCGGCTGCGCCTATGGTGCGTCGTCGACCAGTACGGTCTTTCCTGTGGAGTGCACGATCGAGGCCGCCACCGAGGTCCTCGGTGGAAAATGGAAGTTGGTGATCCTGCGCATCCTGCTCGGTGGCACGCACCGCTTCGGTGAGCTGCACCGGGCGATACCGAGGATCACCCCCCGGATCCTGACCAGGCAGCTACGGGAACTGGAGTCCGACGGTCTGGTGCGGCGCACCGTGTACCCCGAGGTGGAGTACTCGGTGACCGAGGTCGGCGCCGGCCTGAGGGACATCGCCGAGCGCTTGGAGCGCTGGGGTGCCCGGTACCGGGAGACGATGAGAGGAGCGGCCAGGTGAGCGCCGGGCCCCCGGAACCCGCACGCGCCGCGCTGAGCCGCGAGCGCATCGTGTCCGCGACGGTCGAGTTGATCGAGCGCGACGGCGCCGAGGCGGTGTCGATGCGCCGGGTGGCCGCGTTGCTGGGCGTCGCGCCGATGTCGCTGTACAACCACGTGCCGAACAAGGCCGCGCTGCTCGACGCGGTCGCCGAGCGGATCATGACCGAGGTCGTGCCGCCGGACCCGGACCCCGCCGCCCCGGACCCCGACTGGTGCGACCAGGCGCGCACGCTGGCCCGGGGCTTCCGGGCGGTGGCCCGCCGCTACCCGCGCAGCGTGCTGGTGGCGATCAACCGCGAGCCCCGGGGCATCGTGGGGCTGCGTCCGGTGGAGCGGGCGCTGGCCGCAGTGCGCCAGGCCGGGTTCGACGACCAGACCTCGGTGCGGCTGATGCGCACGTTCGTCGCCTTCGTCCTGGGCAGCATGCTGCGCGAGGCGGGCGCCGGGGAGCCACGCGAGCGGCCGACCGCCGAGGGCTCGGCCGACAACACCGCGGCCGACAACACCGCGCTGGCCGTCGCGCTGCGCGCGGGCCACTTCCCGCACGTGTCCGCGGTGCTGCCGATGCTCGTCGAGCACGACCACGACGCCGACTTCGAATTCGGCCTGGAACTGCTGATCGGCGCCATGCAGGCCGCGCTGCCGGCCGGGGTTTCGACACCGGTTTCGGCTCCGGTTTCGACACCGACCGGGAGTAGTGACCCGCTCATTGCCGGTGACCGACCACCCGGATAGTGTGCTGATCACGTCCACCTGATGAGTGACGCGTGTCACGTACGGGCGCGAACGATCGAGGGGTGCACCGATGGACTGGTCGTCGATCTTCCCGCTGGTGCACACGGACAACGTGGTGGTCCACTATCTGTCGATCCCGCTGTTCACCGGGGTGATCGGCTGGATAACCAACTGGACCGGCATCCTGATGCTGTTCTACCCGGTCCAGTTCAAGGGCATCCGCATCCCGGGGTTGAAGACGCTCGCCCAGTTCCTGCCGCGCAAGGTGCTGGAGGTGCCGGTCGGGCTGGTCCTGGGCAAGTTCGGCTGGCAGGGCATCATCCCGTCCCGGGCGGCCAAGATGGGCAGCATCGCGGTCGACAAGGGCCTGACCAAGCTCGGCACGACCACCGAGTTCTACCAACAGCTCGACCCCACCGCGATCGCCGAACACATCCTACTCACCTCCCGTGCCGAGATCGACCGGATCATCGACCGGCTGATGCAGCGCTACTACCCGACGGTCTGGGCCAACGTGCCGCCCAGCGTGCGCGCGGCGATCCAGGCCCGGGTCGAGGCGCAGCTGCCGGACATCGTGCACGACTTGACCAAGGAGATCGGGGTCAACATCGACCAGCTCCTGGACGTCAAGCTGATGGTCATCGGGTACATGGAGGAAGACCCGACCCTGGCGAACATGATCTTCCAGGAGATGGGCAAGCGGGAGCTGCGCCTGATCATCCACTTCGGCTTCGTGTTCGGCTTCGTCCTGGGCCTGCCCCTGCTGGGCATCACCCTGCTCTTCCCCGGGGTGTGGTGGATCGTGCCGATCCTCGGCGCGGTGATCGGCTACGTGACGAACTGGCTGGCCATCGCGGTGATCTTCGAACCGGTCGAGCCGAAGTTCGGCTTCCAGGGTCTGTTCATCCGCCGGCAGAAGGAGGTCGCCGACGTCTGGGCGCGGATCATCTCCGAGCGGATCGTGTCGCTGCAGAACATCGGCTACGAGCTGTTCCACGGACCGCGCGGCGACCGCACCCGCAAGATGATCGAGAACGTGATGCGCCCGGTGGTGGACCGCGCGGTCGGGGTGGCCCGGATGCCGGTGCGGGCCGCGATCGGCCGGCAGGCCTACGACACCATGTCCATGTACGCCGTGTCCGAGGCCACCGACGTGGCCAAGGCGTCGTTCCTGGACGAGGAGTTCAATCGCAAGCAGAGCGCGGCGATCCGCGAGCTCGTCGCCGAGAAGACCCGGCAGATGAGCCCGCACGACTTCGCGGACATGCTGCGCTCGGCGATCAAGGAGGACGAGTGGCTGCTGATCCTGCACGGCGCGGTGCTCGGCGTGCTCGCCGGGCTGGCGCACCTCGCGGTGTTCGGCGCCTGACCTCCTCGCGCGGCGGCGTGGTGTCCGTGAGGGCGTCGTCGAGTGCACACCCCAGCAGCGCGAGCCGGAGAAGGACGATCCCGAGATGAGCCAGAACGGCCAGCACCCCGAGGACACCGGCCCGGTCCCGGGCGGTCAGCAGCAGGTCCACCAGGCCGAGTTGGTCGACGGCGGCCTACCCGTCGAGCGGACCGGGTCGATCGCGCGATCCGAGCAGGTCCGCCAGACGGAACTGCGGCTGCACCACGCCGAGGAGCGGTTGGCCGAGGTACAGCGCGCGGAGGCCCGGCCACGGCTGCCGTCGCTGCCCGCCCTGCCGGGGATTCCCGGGCTGCGCAGCCTCGGCGGGCTGGCCGACGGCCTGCTCAGCGTCACCCCGTCCAGCCTGGTGCGCGCCGTGCCCGACGTGGCGAAGGTGGCCGGGGCGGTCCTCTGGCGGACCAACCAGTGGACGATCAACGCCTCGCTGCACATCGGTGACGTGGTGCTGCGCGGCGCGGTGTCCGGGCAGTCCGCCCAGATGCTCGTCGAGCAGGTCAGCACGGAGGCCAAGCAGTCGCTGCGCGAGCTGCTGGGCATCGCCGAGGCGCCCGATCCGATGCCGCGGTCGTTGCGCGAGCGGATCAGCCCGAGCGGTGTCGACGCCGCGCCGATCAGCCTGCCGGACCGGATGAACGCCCTGCTGGACGCGTCGTCGGACCTCACCTACCCGGACTCCGGGCACCCGGCCTACGTCCGGCTGCTCTCCGAGCTGTCCCCGGACGAGGCACGCATCCTGCGGGTGTTCGCCGAACGCGGTGCGCAGCCGTCGGTGGACGTGCGGACCCGCCGGCCGTTCGGGGTGGGCAGCGAGCTGGTCGCCCCCGGCATCACCATGATCGGTCGCTACGCCGGCTGCCGGAACGTGGAGCGCGTGCCGGCCTACCTGAACAACCTGTTCCGGCTGGGGTTGGTCTGGTTCTCCCGGGAGGCGCTGCCCGACCAGAGCCTCTACGACGTCCTCGAGGCGCAGGAGGAGGTGGAGGAGGCGATGGCGAAGGCCGGCAAGGGGATCACCGTGCGGCGCAGCATCGAGCTCACCGCGTTCGGCCGCAACCTGTGTGCGATGACCGGGCTGCTGCCGCCGTCGGACTCGACCGCCCGGGTCTCCGCCGGGGAGACCACCAGGGCGCTGCTCCCGCCGGACGCCCGCTGAAGATCGACCCGGAAGCGTGCATCACACTTCCGGGTTCGGGTCGTTGAACCACCCGAAGAAGGGTGACCTGATGCAGAGCGGCGCGGTTCCCGGTACCCGGTGGGGTGTGTTCACGGTGGTGCTGGTGCCGTGCGCGATCGTGGTCGCGGTGCTGGCCGCCGCCCTGCTCAACGGTGTACTGGCCGCGTCGCTCGCGCTGTCCCGGCTGCCGGTGCAGCTCAAGGTCGACAAGCTGGACGGCACGGACCTGACGCTCTATGCCACCGAGGTCAGCCCGGTGGACGACGAGGACCGGCCGGCCGGACGAGCCGGCATCGGCAAGGCCACGATCAGCGGGCTCTGCCTCGGCCTCGGCGCGGATGTTCCGGCACTCGGCAAGACCGCGCTCAAGGTCACCACGCCGGCCGACGTCGACGCGTCCAACCTGTTGCTCGAC
The DNA here is from genome assembly GCA_029263115.1 of Pseudonocardia sp. Taxonomy (GTDB): domain Bacteria; phylum Actinomycetota; class Actinomycetes; order Mycobacteriales; family Pseudonocardiaceae; genus Pseudonocardia. The sequence goes on from JAJCYC010000152.1 coordinate 29,630, forward strand.
GCGAAGTCGCTGACCGGTGACCTCACCGCCGAGGACGCCCTGGTCGGTCAGGACGCGAGCCGGTTCACCATCGGCGCGGCCGGGGCCAAGGGCCCGACCGGGACCCCCGGCCTGCAGGCCGCCAAGGTCCTGCTGGACGGCGACGTCGGGGTGCAGGCGTTCAGCCTGCAGGCCGGCAGCCTGAAGCTGTCCCAGCTCAAGGTCGAAGCCGTGTCCGGGACCACGGAGCCGTGCTGAGCTGATGTGGGACCAGTTCCGCCGGTTCCGCCGGACCCGGCCGTTCTGGGGCGGTCTGTTCACCATCGTCGCCGGGGGCGAGATCCTGCTGCTGCCGCTGAGCCCGGTGGCCGACCTGGTGCTCCTCGGGGTGGCCGGTGTGTCCGGGGCGCTGATCGGCCTGGTCCTGGTGATCATGGGTACGTTCGTCTGGTTCTCCCCGGCGAACCGAACCCTGGCCGGTGTGCTGACCTGCGTGTTCTCCCTGGCGTCGTTCGTGGTGTCCAACCTCGGCGGCCTGGTCGTGGGCATGGTGCTCGGGCTGATCGGCGGAGCGCTGACGCTGGCCTGGACACCCGACCGGAAGGCCGCGGCCGTCGCGGGGCGGCGCCGGTTCGGCCGAGGTCCCGGGCCGGGCGGGGCCGCGGTGCTGGTACTGCTGCTCGGGGTGGTGCCGCTGCTGCTCCTGACCGCCGGCGGTCAGGCGCTCGCCGCCCCCGCGCCGCGCGAGGCGGCCTTGCCGGTGCCGCCGCTGCCGGATCCGCCCGGCGGTGACTCCGGTGACGACTCCGATGACGACCCCGATGACGACTCCGGTGACGACAATCGCGGCGCAGGCGGGTCACTGCTCGGGTTGCCGCTGCCCGGAGCGCCCGGACCCCTGTTCCCACCGGTACTGCCCGGGTTGGTCAAGCTGCTGCCGTCCACGCTGTTCGCTCCGTTCCAGCCGTCGGTCCGTCCCGAAGGCGGGGCCGTGGCCAGCGGGCTGGTCGGCGAGCTGCTGATGGACACCTTGACGGTGACCAACTTCCGCTACCAGGGCATGGTCGAGTTCCCGGTGGCCGGCGGCGGGCGCCAGCGGGCGCTGCGGATCGTGGTGGACAGCACCGACATCGGCAACCTGCGGATCAACATCCCGGGCGACGACGCGAGCGTGCAGGTCACCCAGCGCCCGGACTCGCCGAACGCCAGGACCACCCGGCTGGTGCTGGACTGCACCCGGGTGCGGCTGACCATCGCCGGGCTGCTCACCGTCGAGTTCACCCTGGACTTTCCCCCGCCGCCGCTGATCGTGATCCCGCTGCTCGCCGTCACCGACGTGGAGATCGACTACGTCCGGTTGGCCACCCCGAACCTGCTCATCCCCGGGCTCGAGGCCACCCCGACCGGGCCGGCGGGCAAGCGGGTCGGGGTCACCGGCTCCGGCAGCTCCGGCGGCGCAGCGGCGGCCGGTGGGTCGGGCGCGGCACCGGGCCGGTCGCTGACCGCCGCGCAGGCCGACCAGCTGACCAGGCTCGCGGCGTTGCTCGGCCAGCCCGGGCTGCTCCGCCCCTACCGCCAGAACCGGGCCTGAGCAGGACGTTCGGCGAGGCTTTCTGAGCCCGTGCCCCGGCCCCACGCGCCGACCAGCTGCCGGGTTGCGCGGGTCAGCCGGCGCCGGGTGGGTGCACCCCCTGCAGCGCGAGCGCGGCCAGTTCGCGCAGCCCGGCGTCGTCGTCGGGTCGCAGCTCCAGCCTCGGGGTGTGCAGCGTGAGTCCGCCGACCGGCCACGGGTCGGGGACGGGTTCCGTCGAGCTGTGCACGCCGCCGCTGCCCGTTCGAGTGTCCGATCCGACGATCTGTATCGCCACTGTGACACCATCCGCTACTTTGAGCACTTCAGTATCAGCGTCTACCGGGTCGACCCCCACTCGGGTCGGGAAGCCGGACCAGGTTCCACACACCGTGACCGAAAGGTTGGGCATCGTGGCCGCACACTTCAAGGCCTTCACCCGGGCCCGTTCCGGGGCGCCGTCCCACCGGGACAGCAGCCGCCGCAGCTGGACCGACAGCTCCTACACCCGCCGGCGCCGCTACCGCCGCGGCGGGCTGATCTCGCTCGACATCCTCTAGGCGACCGACGTCGTCGCCGACCCCGGGCCGGACACCCGGCCCGGCCTGCGGGAGATCTTCCGCCGGTTCTGGCCGACCATGCGCCCCTACCGCTGGCGGCTGCTGCTCAGCTGCGCCCTGGTCGCGGTCGCACCGGCCCTGGACGCCGCGCAGATCTGGATGTTCAAGCTGCTGGTCGACGACGTGCTGGTGCCGGCCGAGTTCGCCGCGTTCCTGCCGATCGCGCTGGTCTACCTCGGGCTGGCGGCGGCCCAGGCGCTGTTCTCCTTCGGCGACGAGTTACTGGCCACCTGGATCGGCGAGCGGTTCGTGCTCGACCTGCGCACGGGCGTGTTCCGCCATCTCAACGGGCTGTCGCTGGACTTCTTCGACCGCCGCGAGCTCGGCGACACGCTGTCCCGGCTGACCGGCGACATCGACGCGATCGAGGCGCTGCTGGTCTCCGGGGTGGCCCGCGCGCTGTCCTACCTGGTGCAGATCGTGGTCTTCACCGCGGCGCTGTTCTACCTGAACTGGCGGCTGGCCCTGGCCGCGATCGTGGTCGCCCCGGTGTTCGGGCTGGCCGCCCGCTGGTTCTCCCGGCGGATCAAGCAGGCCAGCCGCGAGCAGCGCCGCCGGGCCGGTTCGATCACCGCCACCGCCGAGGAGGGGCTGGCCAACCTGGCGCTGGTGCAGGCCTACGACAGCGTCACCGCGCAGACCGCCCGGTTCCACCGGGAGAACCTCGGTCGGTTCGCCGCGCAGATGGCCGCGACCCGGCTGCGCGCGGCGTTCTCCCCGCTGGTGGAACTGCTGGAGACGGTCGGCGTGCTGGCCGTGCTGGGCATGGGCATCTGGGAGCTCACCCAGGGGCGGATCACCCTGGGCGGGCTGCTGGTGTTCGTGGCCTATCTGGGTCGGATGTACAGCCCGGTGCGCGGCGCGGGCCGGTTGTCCAACACGCTGTTCGCGGCGGCGGCCAGCGCCGAACGGATCATCGAGCTGCTCGACCAGCGGCCGACCGTGCGCCAGGCCACGCACCCGGTGCGGCTGCACCGGGCCCGGGGTTCGCTGGTGGTGCGCGGGGTGGGCTTCGGCTACGCCGGCGGGCCGCCGGTGCTGCACGACGTGACGTTCGAGGTCCGGCCCGGGCAGACCGTGGCGATCGTCGGCCCGAGCGGCGCCGGGAAGTCCACCCTGGCCAAGCTGCTGGTGCGGCTGTACGACCCGTCCAGCGGCTCCGTCGAGTTGGACGGCCACGACCTGCGCCGCTACGAGCTCGCCGACCTGCGGGTGAACACCTCGGTGGTGCTGCAGGAGCTGCTGGTCTTCGACGGTACGGTGCGCGACAACATCCTGTTCGGCAAGCCGGGCGCCACCGATGATCAACTGCTGGCCGCCGCCGTGGCCGCCGACGCCGACCGGTTCATCGCCGAGCTGCCCGACGGCTGGGACACCCGGGTCGGGCAGCGTGGGCGGCTGCTGTCCGGCGGTCAGCGGCAGCGGATCGCGCTGGCCCGGGCGATGGTCCGGGACGCCCCGCTGCTGCTGCTGGACGAGCCGACCACCGGGTTGGACGCCGAGTCCGGTGACCGGGTGCTGGCCCCGATGCGCCGGCTGATGGCGCACCGCACCACGCTGGTGATCTCGCACAACCTGCTCACGGTCACCGACGCCGACCAGATCCTCTACCTGGAGGACGGCCGGCTCACCGGGGCGGGCACGCACGACGAGCTGCTCGACGACCACGCCGGCTACACCCGGCTCTACCGGCTGCACCACCAGCGGCCCCTCGTCCCGGAGCCGCTCGGATGACCCGCACCTCCGCCGCGGCTCCGGTCGACTCCGTGCCCGCCCCGGTGCCCGCCCCGGTGCCCGCTCCGGCCGAGCCGCCGGTCCACCCGGTCGGTCACCTGATCGCGCCCGGGTACGAGGTGCTCGAGCACGTCCGGCGCGGTTCCGAGCTGGACTGCTACGAGGTGTGGAGCAGCGAGCGGTACTGCCGCTGCTTCGCCAAGACCCCGCGCCCGGACCGCGCCGGGCACCCGTCCACGCTGCGCCACCTGCGCCGGGAGGCCCGGCTGCTGGTGCGGCTGAGCCACCCGCACCTGGTGCGCGGCTACGCACTTGCGAACCCGGAGGATGGGCCGCCGGTGCTGGTCACCGAGAACCTCACCGGCGCCACCCTGTCCTGGCTGCTGGACACCCACGGCCGGCTCGGCGCGGCGGATCTGGCGCACCTGGGCCTGCACCTGTGCTCGGCGCTGCGCTACCTGCACGGGCGCGGCACGCTGCACCTGGACGTCAAGCCGAGCAACGTGGTCGCCGCCGAGGGGGTGGCCAAGCTGATCGACCTGAGCCTGGCCCGCGCCCCCGGTCGCTGCGCACCCGGCTACGGCACGATCGGCTACCTGTCGCCCGAGCAGGTGCTGGGTGCGCGGGTCGGTCCGCCGGCGGACGTCTGGGGGCTCGGCGTGGTGCTCTACGAGGCGGCCACCGGCCTGCGGGTGTTCGAGCCGCGGCACGGAGGGCCGGGTTCGTCCCGGTCGTCGCTGTCCCGCTACGAGGCGGTGCTGGTCCGGCCGGTGCGGCGGCTGCGCGCGCACCGCCGGCTGCCGGCGGAGGTGGCCGGCGTGATCGACGGCTGCCTGACGCTGAAACCCGCGGACCGTCCGGGCCTGGCCGAGCTGTCGGATGCGCTGGCGACCCTGGCCTGAGTCCGGCCACCCGCCCGGCGGACCGGCTACCCGTCGACTCCGGCAGCTGCCGCGAACCCGGCCAGGAACGCCCGGGCGAGCTCGCCGACCATGTCGTCCGGCGGGACGAACCTCGCGTCGTGCAGTCCGGGCGCGTCCGGCTCCCCGCCGTGCGCCCCGACGAACATCATCACCGTCGGCGCGGCCGTCGCGTACCGGGCGAAGTCGTCCGACCCGCAGGACCGGAAACCCGTGTCGTGGGTGAGCCCGAGCGCGGCGAGCATCGGGCTCAGCGCCGCCACCAGGGCCGGGTCGTTGCGCAGCACCGGCTCGCCGTCGATGATCTCCACCTCGCCGACGCAGCCGTACGCGGCGGCGGCGTGCCGCACCACCTGGCGCACCGCGTCACGCAGCGGATGCCGGTCGGCGGCGTCCAGCACCCGAAGCGTCCCGTGGGCCCGCGCGACCGGTGGGATCACGTTCGCGGCACTACCGGCGGCCAACCGCCCGATGGTGAGCACCGCGGCGGCCAGCGGATCGACCCGGCGGCTGACCAGGTGGTGCAGGCTCACCACCGTCTGGGCCAGCGCGAGCACCGGGTCGTCGGCGCGGTGCGGGTAGGCCGCGTGCCCGCCCTGGCCGCGCACGGTGACGACCAGCTCGTCACATGCGGCGTTGACCGCGCCGGGGGCCGCGCTGACCGTCCCTCGGGGCAGCGCCGGCTGCACATGCGCCCCGATCACCGCCCGCACGTCGTGCCCGACGAACGCCGGGTCGGCCAGGACGTCCCCGGCACCGGATGGCGCGGACTCCTCGCGCGGTTGCAACACCAGCAGCAGCGCGCACGGCAGCGGCCGCCGCCGGGCGTACCGACGCAGCGCCCGGGCCACCGCGACCAGCGCGGAGAGGTGGATGTCGTGCCCGCAGGCGTGCATCGCGCCGTTGCGGGCGGCGTAGGGCAGGCAGGTGGCCTCGGTGATGGGCAGCCCGTCCAGCTCGGCTCGCAGCGCCACCGCCGGCCCGGTCGGCGGTCCGATCCGCAGCAGCCGCCCGGTCCCCGCGACCCGTTGCGCCCGAGCGCCCGGGTCGAGGCCCAGGGCGGCGAGCACCGCGACGGCGGTGTCGTCCTCCTGCCCGGACAGCCGGGGGTCGGCGTGCAGCCGGTGTCGCAGCTCCACCGCCGCCGGCAGCTCGTCGGCCACCAGCCGGTCCAGCTCGGAGAGCGCGGTGACCGGCGGGGACATGATCGCCCACGGTAGTGGCCCACCCGTCCGGCCCGCGCGGCGACCGCAGCTCACCGTCCCCGCCCGGCTTCGATCCCGACGACCGCAGCGTTCAGCTGGACGCCGGGCCCGGGTGAACCGCGTTCCGCTGAACGCGAGGGTAGGGCTGGTACCGCGTGCCGAGGAACGCGCTCCGGTGCGGCGGTCGCGCTATCGTGCGGACCATGTATGCGATCACGGTGCGCGAACCCGGTGGCCCGGACGTCCTGACCTGGGCCGAGGTGCCCGACCCCGAGGTCGGTCCGGGCGAGGTGGTCATCGAGGTGGCCGCCAGCGCGGTCAACCGGGCCGACCTGCTGCAGCGGCAGGGCTTCTACCCGCCGCCGCCGGGCGCGTCGGAGATCATCGGCCTGGAGTGCTCCGGGCGGATCGTCGCGCTCGGGGAGGGCGTCGAGGGCTGGTCGGTCGGCGACGAGGTATGCGCGCTGCTGTCCGGCGGCGGGTACGCCCAACGGGTCGCGGTGCCGGCCGGCCACCTGCTGCCGGTGCCGGCCGGGTGGTCACTCGAGGACGCCGGCGGGCTGCCCGAGGTGGCCTGCACGGTCTGGTCCAACCTGGTCGGGGTGGCCCGGTTGGCGGCCGGTGAGCTGGTGCTGATCCAGGGTGGCAGCGGCGGGATCGGTACCCACGCCATCCAGGTGGCGGCCGCGCTGGGTGCCCGGGTGGTCGCCACCGCGGGCACCCCCGACCGGCTGGACCGCTGCCGCGGCCTGGGCGCCGAGCTGGCCATCGACTACCACGACGTTGACGACATAGCCATCGCCCTGCGCGCGGCCACCGACGGCCGGGGCGCCGACGTCATCCTGGACAACATGGGCGCCGCCGCGCTGGCCGCCAACATCGACCGGCTGGCCCCGGGCGGGCGGCTGGTGGTGATCGGTATGCAGGGCGGGGTGAAGGCCGAGCTCGACCTGGGCAAGCTGCTGCGCAAACGGGGCAGCGTCAGCGCCACCAACCTGCGCGGCCGGCCCACCGACGGCCCGGACGGCAAGGCCGCGATCGTCGCGTCGGTGCGCGAGGGGCTATGGCCGCTCATCGAGAAGGGCCAGGTCGCGCCGGTGGTGCACGAGCGGCTGCCGATGGCCGACGCGGCGGCCGCGCACCGGCTGTTCGACGCCGGCGGCGTGGTCGGGAAGGTGCTGCTGCGCTCGTGAGTGCTGAGTGCGGCTAGGACCGCACTCGCCACTCACAAGCCCGACAGGGCACTGACCAGCTGGTCGATCTCCGAGCGGGTGCTGTAGTGCGCGAGTCCGATCCGGACGACGCCGCCGACCTCGGCGCAGCCCAGGTGCTTCAGCACCCCGTGCTCTCCCAGGTCGGCCACCGCGCACAGCCCGCGCTCGGCCAGGTGCGCCACCACGTCCGGGGCCTTGCGGTCCTCGTGGGTGAACGCCACCGACGGCACCCCGCTGCCCGGATCGCCGACCAGCATCACCTTGGGCACGAACCGCAGCTCGTAGACCAGCGTGGTCAGCAGCTCGGCCTGGTACTCGGCGACCGCGGTCATCGAGGCGGCCAGCCGCTCGGGCCGCTCGCCCTGCGCGGTGTCGTCCAGCGCGGAGAGGTAGTCGATCGAGGCGACCAGACCGGCCAGCAGCGGGAAGCAGTGCGGGCCGATCTCCAGGCGCTCCGGCCCGGACGCGTTCGGCCGCGGCGAGGCGGACGGAAGCTGGTCGAGCAGATCGGGGTTGGCGAACACCAGCGCGCCGCACTGCGGGCCGCCCCACGCCGCCGCCGACAGCGCCAGCAGATCGGCGCCCAGCTCGTCCATCCGCAGCGGACCGCAGGCGGACGCCGCGTAGCCGTCCAGCACCACGAGCGCGCCGGTGCGGTGCGCCCGCTCGGCGATCTTCGCCACCTGAGGACGGGTGCCCACGTGCTCGGAGCCGGCGGTGAGCGCCACCAGCTGCACCGACGGGTCCAGCAGCTTGTCGTACTGCCAGTCCGGCAGCTCGCAGGTCTCGATCTCGATCTCGGCCCATCGCACGTCGACGCCGCGCTCGCGGGCCACCCGCTCCCACGGGGCGATGTTGGCCACGTCGTCGAGCCGGGAGAGCACGATCGCCTCGCCCTTCTCCCAGGTCTGGGCCAGCGACTCGGCGAGCCGGCTCAGCAGCACGTCGCGGTTGGGGCCGAGCACCACGCCGCGCGGCTCCGCGCCGACCAGGTCGGCGATCGCCTGGCGGGCGGCGTCCTCGATCACCTCGGCGCGCTGCGAGGCGGGGAACGGGCCGCCCGGCGCGGAGACCGGCGCCCGGATCGCGGTGCTCATGGTGAGCGCGACCTGTTCGGGACACTGCGCGCCGGTGGAGGCGTCGAGGTGGATCCAGCCGTCACCGATGGCGGGGGTCATGCCGCGAACCCGTGCCACGTCGAAGGCCATCACCATACGGTAACGGTTGGCCCAGATCGGTCGACATCGAGCCCGGTACCCGATTCGCCCCGGCGGACCGGACGGGCCAGGATGGGAGCCATGAGCGATCCTTCCGCGCAGCCCGACGACGGCGAGCAGCAGGTCATGGTGATCGGCCCGGACGGTCAGCCCGTGGAGATGGCCCGGGCGCCCGGCGGTGCATCCGACGACTCACCGGGCGAGGGCGGGTTCGCCGACATGGTCGAGCAGCCGGCCAAGGTGATGCGGATCGGCACGATGATCAAGCAGTTGCTGGAGGAGGTGCGGGCGGCCCCGTTGGACGAAGCCTCGCGCTCCCGGTTGAAGGAGATCCACGAGAATTCGATCAAGGAGCTGGAGCAGGGTCTGGCGCCGGAGCTGCGCGAGGAGCTGCACCGGCTGAGCCTGCCGTTCGCCGAGGACGGTGTGCCCTCCGACGCCGAGCTACGGATCGCCCAGGCGCAGCTGGTCGGCTGGCTGGAGGGGGTGTTCCACGGCATCCAGACGGCGCTGTTCGCCCAGCAGATGGCCGCCCGCCAGCAGTTGGAGCAGATGCGCCGCGGCCTGCCGCCCGGCGCGGGTGGCGCCGCCGGGATGCCCGAGGGGATCGGCGGGCGGGGCACCGGCCAGTACCTGTAGCCCGGTTGGCCGCTGTCGGTCGGCCCGGATCCTGCCAAGATCACCCCCGAGCGGGCCGGCATGAATGCGGGGGACGTCGTGGCGGGATGCGGAACCCGACGGCGGGTGACGGTCGGGGTGCTGCTCGTCGGCGTGCTGGCGATCGGGGGTTGCGCGCAACGGACGGAGGACGGGTCGGCCGAAGGGCGCGACCCGGCCCGGTCGGCTGACGCGACCCCGCCGGTCTGGGAGGACTTCACCGAGCGGGCGAAGGCCGCGTTCGTATCCCGGATCGACGGCCGGCACACCGGGACCACCGGTGCGCTGATCGAGTGGGCCGCCTGCAAGTGGGGCCTCGATCCGGACGTCCCGCGCGCGGTCGCCTACCAGAAGAGCGACTGGCAGCAGGGCACGGCCGGTGACAGGTCCGACGACCAGGAGGACTGCGTCGACGGGGCCACCGCGTCATGCCCGACCAGCTTCAGCCTGGTCCAGCTCAAGACCACCGACCTGCCCGGCTCCTACCCGGACTCGCGGACCAGCACCGCGTTCGCGCTGGACTAGTACGGCGCCCGGATGCGGGCCTGCTACGAGCGGGAGGTCACCTACCTCGGCGGCGGCTACGCGCCGGGTGACCTGTGGACGGAGTTCTCCTCGTGAGGCGCGGGCCGGCGGTCGCTCTGCTGCTCGCCGCGGCGCTCGGGCTGGCCGGGTGCGTCGATTCGCCGGTGTCGGCGGCGCAGGTGCCGGTGGGCGTGCTACTGCCCGGTGACGACGGCGGCTCCCGCTGGGACGACGTCGACCAGCCGACCCTGGACAACCTGGTCAAGGGCCCCGACTACGCCCACCAGCCCACGTTCGAGACCGCCGACACGCCCGAGGAGGCGACCGCCGCGGCGACCGAACTGCTCGACGACGGCGCCCGGGTGCTGGTCTACGCCGCGGCCAACCCGCAGATCGACACGGCGGTCACCGCCGTCGCCCGGGCCCGGCGGATCCCGACGGTGGGCTACGACGTCACCGGCGCCGGCATCTCCGCCGACTTCGCGGTGGCCACCGACCAGGCGAAGGTCGGTGACCTGCCGGGCCGCGGCCTGGTGCGTGGTGTGCGGGCGAAGCAGGGTGCGGGGGTTCTCGAACTGGTCGCCGCCCCGACCGAGGATGCGCTGACCGCCCTGGGCGTCGGCTACGACAACGTGCTGCAACCCCGCTACCGCGGTCAGGTGTACCGGCCGCTGGGCCGGGAGCGGGTGGACCCCGCGGGCGGCCCGACCGTGGTCGACGCCTACACCCCACCGCCGGCGCAGGCCGCCGCCGCGTCGGCCCTGGTCCGGGCGCTGGTGGCCGACGATCGCGCGGCGCTGGACCGGCTGGCCCCACCGGCCCCGCCGGGTCTGCCCCGGACTGCGCTGGTGGCGCCGGTGGCGGTGTACCTGAGCAACATCAACGAGGTGTTCACCAGCGGCCTGGTCGACTCCGACGACGTGTGCGAGGGCGCGCTGGCGCTGCGCTGCAACCAGCTCAGCATCCCGTAGCGGCCCCGGCAACCCGCGCGCGGAAGATGCCCGGGTACCGTTGACCGTCATGTCCGGCGTGCAGATCGAGCGGCCCCCGCTGGCGGACGTCGCCGGTTCGCGCAGCTGGCGGCGAGCGTTCGACGACCTGCGGCTGGGCTGGTCGCAGCGCTCGCTGTGGGGCTACCTCGGGTGGCAGGACATCAAGCAGCGCTACCGCCGCTCGGTGCTCGGCCCGCTGTGGATCAGCATCAGCATGGGTGTCATCGCGCTGGCCATGGGCATCCTGTACTCCGCGCTGTTCGAGCAGGAGATCGACACGTTCCTGCCGTACCTGGCCACCGGCCTGCTGATCTGGAACTTCATCTCCGGGTGCATCCTCGAGGGCTCCGAGGTGTTCATCAAGAACGAGGGGCTGATCAAGCACCTGCCCTCGCCGCTGAGTGTGCACGTGTTCCGGCTGGTCTGGCGGCAGATGCTGTTCTTCCTGCACAACCTGGTGATCTGGGCGGCGCTGATCGCGTTCTTCCCCAGGCCACTGGGCTGGGGGGTGCTGCTGGCGTTTCCGGCGTTCGCGCTGCTGGTGCTCAACGGTGGCTGGATCACCATCCTGGCCGGCATCGTGGCCACCCGGTTCCGGGACATCCCGCCCATCATCGCCAGCGTCACCCAGCTGCTGTTCTTCATGACCCCGATCGTCTGGAGCTACGACGACTTCCGCTCCCGCCCGGGAGCGGTCGGCGAGCGCGCCCAGCTGGCCGAGCTCAACCCGGTGATGCACTTCGTGGAGATCCTGCGCAAGCCGCTGCTCGGCGACCCCACGCTGTGGCGGCACTGGGTGGTGGCCGGCGCGATCACCGTGCTCGGCTGGGCCGCCGCGCTGGTGATCCTGCGCAAGTACCGATCCCGCGTCTCCTACTGGGTGTGATCTCGTGCTGGAAGTGAGCTGAGTGGTCTCCATCGACATCGCCGACGCCTACGTCGACTTCCCGATCTTCGACGCGAAGACGCGTTCGCTGAAGAAGGCGGTCCTCGGCAAGGCCGGCGGCAAGATCGGCCGCGGGCGGGCGGGTGGGCAGATCGATACGGGCAGCCGGGTGCCGATCATCGAGGCGCTGCGCGGCATCACCCTGTCGCTGCGCCAGGGCGACCGGGTCGGGCTGGTCGGGCACAACGGCGCGGGCAAGTCCACCCTGCTGCGGTTGATGTCGGGCATCTACGAGCCCACCCGGGGCCGGGCCTCGATCGCGGGCAAGATCGCTCCGGTGTTCGACCTCGGGGTCGGGATGGATCCGGAGATCTCCGGCTTCGAGAACATCATGGTGCGCGGCCTGTTCCTGGGCATGACCCGTAAGCAGATGCAGGCCCGGGTGGACGACATCGCCGACTTCACCGAACTCGGCGACTACCTGTCGATGCCGCTGCGCACCTACTCCACCGGCATGCGGGTGCGGCTCGCGCTCGGCGTGGTGACCAGCATCGACCCGGAGATCCTGCTGCTGGACGAGGGCATCGGCGCGGTCGACGCGGAGTTCCTGGCCAAGGCTCGGGACCGG